>JAUUZV010000069.1 GCA_030592085.1 Clostridia bacterium
AAAGTGACAGTTATTTCGTGTAAAAACTTACTGTTCTTAACTGGCTTACCATTAAAACGATTTTGTAAAGCCCCTAGAGACATTCCATATATATTACCAATCATAATCATTCTAATGGCACCTAGGATTCCAAGTGCTTTTGATTGGCCATAAGAATCTATAACTGACTGCCATAACTTAGCTTCTACTAACCCTTTATTATTTGCATATTCTTTTGAAAATAAAATTGCTGTAGAGTCTTCTTTTGAAATTGTTTTAGTATCACCTAATAGAATAAGATTAATTTCACTAGCACTTATACCTGAGGCTAGTGCTACTTTAGTGTGTCCAGTGGCACACATCTCACAGCCATTAACTTCTGTTACTGCCAACATAATTCGTTCTATAAAAGCTGAATCAATTTCATTCGATTTTTTGCTCTTCCTTAGATGTTTGATAGTTCTAATACCTTTTACCATAGTGGTATAACATTCAGGTAACGAATAATGTTTCTTATAAAATTCTTGTGGCATTTTATCTCCTTAATGACTTTAATATATTTTCATTATTATACTATAGTAAATATACCCATGAAACAACAGATGCATCAAAACTTAATTAAAAACAAGGGTTTTTCATTATCAAAAAAATGCTTAATTAACCCTTTTTGTTTTTAATTTAAAGTATAGTTCATTAATAATAGTTATCGTATATGATAACTTGTATAGAGAAGTTATAAAATAGGAGCAATAATGAGTAAAGCAAGTGTATCATTTTCAAAAGTTAGAGATGACTTAATGAATGATGAATTATTCAAAATTGAATATGAAAATTTAAAAGCAAGATATGAGATAATTTCAGCTATAATTAATGCTAGAATTGAGTTGAATATAACGCAGGAGGAACTTGCAAAGAAAACAGGAACAACAAAATCAAATATTAGTAGATTGGAAAGCGGAAATTATAATCCATCAGTAGATTTTTTAAGTAAAATTGCAAAAGGATTAGATAAAGAACTTCACTTTGAACTAAAATAAAATATAAAATTTATTATTTATAAAATAAAATTTATATAACCACAGGACTATAGCCTGTGGTGTTTTTATGGATATTTACTAATAATACATACATTTTGCCTAAAATGTAGTAATATATGCAGTGGAATAAAAGTATACTTATAAAAGTTTCACCATAAATATATTTATAAATTAGAAATAATGTTATAAGGTGAGCGATTTTTTATTAAATATGATAAAATTAACAGTGAAAGAAGGAACAATGGAAAACGAATTTAGCCAATTAGGTGTAACAGATGAAATAGTCAAAGCAATTGACGAAATGGGATTTATAACACCTACAATTGTACAAAGCAGAGCAATACCACATATCTTAAAAAATGAAGATGTAATAGTTATGTCAAAAACAGGAAGTGGAAAGACAGGAGCTTTTGGAATACCAATATTACAACATATTGATAATGAGAGCTTAGTCCCACAAGCACTTATATTAACACCAACCCGTGAGTTAGCAATTCAAGTGGATAGTGATATTAAACAGATGTCAAAATACAAAAAGATAACTACGACTGCAGTTTATGGTCAACATAATATTCAAACAGAAATAACTGCATTAAAAAAAGGAGCATCAATTGTAACTGGAACTCCTGGTCGTGTATTTGATCATATACAAAGACGAACTTTAAATACAAAAAATATAAAGTTTTTAGTACTTGATGAAGCGGATAGAATGTTAGACATGGGATTTATTGATCAAGTATTTAAGATTGTTAAAACTATTTCTCGCCAACGAGTTACTATGATGTTTTCAGCAACCATGCCACGAGCGATAAAAATACTTAGTAAATCATATATGAGACAACCAGTAATAATCGAATTAGAATCAGATACTAAAACAGTTGATACAACTGAACAAGTATATTACAGAGTAGCTGCCAATGAAAAGAGAACACAACTTGATAGATTATTAAAGTTTGAACAACCAGATGGATGTTTGATTTTTTGTAATACACGTTTTGAAGTTGATAAAGTAAAAACATATTTAGCCAAGAAGCGATATTTTGTTGGCTCTATTCATGGTGCTAATTCTCAAAATAGTAGAATAAAGACACTTAATAGGATAAAACAAGGAGAGTTACAAATTGTAGTTGCAACAGATGTAGCAGCTAGAGGGTTACATATTGAAGATCTAACTCATGTAATTAATTATGATGTACCAAATGAAAAAGATGCATATGTTCATCGTATAGGACGTACAGGTAGGGCTGGTAAAAGTGGTAAAGCCATTACACTTGCTACTTCAGAAGATATTATGTCACTATATGAAATAGAAGAACATGTTGGCGCTTTAATGCATGAAGAAGAACTACCAACAGATGAACAAGTAAAAGCAAGTGTAGAACAAGCAAATGGAAAATGGGCTAATAAAAAAGCACCTGTTTATACTGAACATATTTCAAAGAGAAGCACACATGGAAGTCATAAAACTAAACAACATCATACAAAACAAGCACCAAAAACAAATTATCAATCTAAGTCCAGTAAAACACATCATACTGAAAAGCCTAAAAAAGCTACAAACGTTGCTGTTGTTAATAAACAATATAAACCTAAGGTTAATAGAGAAGCACCAAAGAATACAGAATATAAACCAAGGGCGAATAAACATTATAGACCACAAAAAGCTTATCAGAGAAATGAAGCTCAAAATGCACCTATAAAAAAGAAAACCATGCTAAGTAAGGTAACTACAATTCTTAAAAAGAAATGAGTGTAATAGCGTTTTATGAAAAAAATTGGTGAAGGTAGAACAGCAGAAGTATATATCAAAGATGATAAAGCTATAAAGTTATTTTATGATTGGTATAAACAACCATATATTGATAAAGAAGAAAACATATCAAATATAGCTGCTACTCTTTGTGATTTGGCACCTCAGTGTTTTGGTCAAGTCACCATTAACAAACGAACTGGACTTGTTTTAGAACATATTAGTGGTAAACTTTTAAAAGATCAATTTTCTAGCAATATTTTTTCAATAAAAAAAATGATTATAATTATGGGACAAAGCCATCGTAAAATTACTAGTAAAAATAGTAATGAATTACCTTCCTTTGAAAGTAAGTATTTAAAATTAATAACAAACAGTGAGAGAATTACTGATAGTGATAAAAGTATAATAATTAAATTTTTAAAAGATCAGATTAATAATCAAATATGCCATGGTGATTATCATCCTGAAAATATAATCATTGATGAAAAACAACAATTTAGAGTTATTGATTGGACTAATGCTTTCGCTGGGAATCACTTATTTGATGTTGCTAGAAGTTACTACTTGATAACAAGTGGTGTATCTGTTGTTAAACAACCAATATATATTAAAATTGCTACTTTTTTTATTCGCTTATTTGCAGGGAAGTGGTATCTAAAAGGATATTTTGAAAAAGAAAAAATACCAAGTGATTTTAAAAAATGGGTATTTATTGTTAAACTCTTAAGATGGTATGAAGGAATTGTTGAAGAAGAGAAGTTATTAAACAAAGTGGTTTCTAGGACAAATATAAAAAAATTATTTACAAGGTAATATGTTTATGAAAAAGTTTGAAGGAAAAGATATAGTATTTATTTGCAAAGTGTTATTAATTATAGCTATTACTTTTTGGATGTATTTATTTATAGATTATGTGATTACAATACTAAATGGTGAATCGATTAATTATTATGTAGCAGTAATTTTGTTTATTGAACCAATATTACATTTTTTAGTTTATTTAGCGATTGTAAAAAAATACAAAATTATTTATTTTATTGGTACAATATTTATAGGGTTAAATGCATTTTTGTCTATGGGTGGACATATGAGTATAATAGATATGATAGCAGTAGGATTAAGTATAGTATTATTGTTTTTTCTTAGTATTAGTAGTAAAACATTATTTTTAGAAGAGAAATAAACATTTAGGGGAAATTTCATGAAAAGTATTAAACCTAGAAGAAAACCATCTGGATTAGGATTTATAAGTGCAGTTATTTTAATTGTTTTTGGTTTTATTTATACAGTTGTAGGTATGGTTTTCCCATTATACGGTATTATTTTTATTGTAGTAGGAATTATACAAGTTATATATTATTTTATAGAGAAAAAACGTTTTTCTATAGTTGATATAGTAAATTTGAAAGAAGAAGGTGATCCAATTGATTGATGGATTACTAATGAAACTGTAATGTCGGTACAATTCTTATAGGATTAAAAACATTATTTTTAGAAGAAAAATAAATATTTAGGGGAAATTTTATGAAAAGTATAAAACCTGGAAGAGGACCATCAGGATTAGGATTTATGGGTGCAGTTATTGTAGTTGTTTTTGGTATTTTTTGGACAATAATTGCAGCATCTATAACATCTGGAGCACCATCAATAATAAGCTTTATTTTTCCATTATTCGGTGTTATTTTTGTTATAGTTGGAATAGTGCAAGTTATATATAATTTTCATAATTTTAAAGGGAAAAATCGTTTTTCTTTAGTTGATATTGTGGATTCAAAAGAAGAAGGTGATCCAATCGATAGATGGATTACTAATGATGCTGTTATGAAAGATAATGAAGCAAATATTAATACTAAGTCACATGATTATAATTATTGTCCATATTGTAAACATAAATTAGATAGTGATGATATATTCTGTCCAAAATGTGGAAAGGAATTAACTTGATAAAGAAAATACTAGTTATATTTTTTAGTATATTCTTAATCCTATCATTAAGCAGTTGTCAAAGCGAAAGTAAAGATAACTGGTTAATAATTAGTGATAAACTTTTCAGTAATTTTGATATCTTTGCAGGATGTGGGTTATATTTTTATGAGGAAAACAGTGAAGAAAAAGTTGATATGTTAGTTTATGGTAGTGGTGTTAGAATAGCTATATCAGAAGTAGTTAATGTTAACATTGTAGAACAGGAAAAACTATTTTTTAAGGGACAATACTTTTTACCACAATATGATCAAAGATTACAATCTAATAATGATTTAGAAATAATAATTATTGACGATAAAACTATTAAGATAAATGATATGATATTTACTCTTGATAATAATAAAGAACTAATTTTTGCAATCTTAGAGAAAAACAAATAATATATAAACAATAAATAAAGGGTTAAACATGAAAAGAATAACTAGAAATAATATTAATATCTATTATTGGTATTTAGGTTTCTTTCAATTACTTGTAGGACCTATTATTACCTTATACTTACTGTACAAAGGACTTAATTTTACAATGATTATGACGCTACAGTCATTATTTGCTGTATCTGTTTTTTTACTAGAAGTACCAACTGGTGCCATAAGTGATATATTTGGTCGAAAAAGAAGTTTAGTATTTTCTTGTGTTGCAATGATTATTGGAATATTTATATATATCTTAGGTCATAGTTTTTGGGTATTTGCACTTGGTGAATTTACTCTAGCACTAGGTATGACTCTTAAGTCTGGTTCAGATACTGCTTTAATATATGATACCTTGCTTGAAAATGGTAGAGAAGGTGAATTTACTAAAATACAAGGGAAAGGTCGTTCTACCATGCTAGGTGTTCAAATTGTTGGTTCTGCTATTGTAGGTTATTTATACACAATAAATGAACACCTTCCATTACTATTATCAGCTTTATTAATGTTAATTGCAGGAATAATTGCGATGTTCTTTGTAGAAACAACTATTCATAAAAAAAGTGAAAAACAAAAATATTTTACATTAATAAAAGAAAGTGGTCGATTCTTATTAACTCATAAAAAGGTGCGTACTATTGTTATTTACTTCATGTTTTTTATGGTGTTTTTCAGAATAGGATTTTGGTATTATCAACCATACTTTGATGCACTATCTATTGATGTAAAATACTTTGGTCTAATTTTTGCTTTTTTCAATATTATTGCCACAGTATTTTCTCGTTTATCTCATAAATATATTAAGTGGACAAAAGGATATTCATTGATTAGCTTATCAATAATAATGTCATTATCATTTATATTAACAGGTATAACAGCTTTTCCAATTGGAATACTTTTTATAGCTATTCAGCAAATTGCAAGAGGTGTATTTAATCCAGTATTTATGAAGTATATGAATAAACATATTGAGTCGACAAAAAGAGCTACAGTTATTTCTTTTAGTAGCTTACTAAATAATGCAGTTATTGCACTTGTATTCCCATTAATAGGATATTTGATGGATATAATTGATCCTGTATCAATGAACTTATATACAGGAATATTTATGATGATAGGAACGCTATTTTTCTTTTTCTTTTTAAAGAAAAAATTAGTATAAAAACTATTGGAACTTATACATTTATATGTTTTATGATATAATTTATATAGAAATTTAAAGGAAAAGGACCATGAAGGACAAAAACTTAATGCCTCTAGGAATTCGCTTCGAACATAGAAAAGCCAATTTATATCAGTGAGCTTTGTCCGGAGCAAATAATACATAAAGTAACTGATGCTTAAAAGTTGGTATGGAAACATATTAAAATTTTTAAGCATTAAAAAATAAAAAATGTAAAATCAATAGCTATGGACGAATGCAGAGGTCCATAGTTTTTTATTTATTATTTAAAGAGAATCAAAGGTAACTCTGTTTCGTCACACAAGGAAGGAAGACAAACAAATGAGTCTATTAACATTTACAAATATTCATAAGCATTTTCCAGGGAAAACTGTATTAAACGGTATTACTTTTTCTGTGTCAGAAAAAGAGCGTGTAGCATTAGTTGGAAGTAATGGAACAGGGAAAACTACACTTCTTAAGATTGCCATGGGACATTTATCAATGGATAATGGAAGAGTTATTACTTCTAGAGGGAGTAAAATTGGATACATCTCTCAAACTATGGAACAATTTCAAAGTGATAATATGGAAGAAACAGCTTTATCAATCAAGCAAATAACTGATCTTGAATTAAAAATGCGTGATTGTGAAGAGCAAATGAAACATGCAAGTAAAGATGAATTAGATGATCTATTAAGAAAATATAGTTATTTAACTAATGAGTTCGAAGCCATGAATGGTTATACTAAAGAAGTTGAACTCAAAAAAATATTAAAAGGATTAAATTTAGATGAGAGAACAATAAATTCTCCAGTCTCTTTGTTAAGTGGTGGAGAAAAAATGAGAGTACTACTTGGTAGAATGCTTATTGAGAAACCTGACTTACTAATTTTAGATGAACCAACAAACCATTTAGATATGGTAGCTATTCAATGGCTTGAAGAATACTTAAAAAAGTTTAGTGGTGGTATTTTGTTTGTATCACATGATAGATATTTTTTAGATAGAACAGCAACTAAAATTGTAGAACTTGAAGGAGGAACTATTACAGAGAGTAAAGGTAGTTTTTCAGAATATATTAAACAAAAAGATATATTAAAAGAATTCCATTCAAATGAAATAAAACGATTAAAATGGGAAATAAAGAGAGAGAGGGAAGTAGCACAGACATTATTATCACATCGTAAGATGAATGCTTATCATGCTAGAGAGAAAGTTGTTAACAAACTTATTAAAAAATTAGAATTAGAGCGAAGCAAATCTACAAATATGCATTTAAAACTTAATACTGGATTTATGGATAAAACATCAAAGAATAATCACATTTCAAAACTTATTGCTTGGGGAGAACATTTTAGCAAGGCATATGATAAAAAAGTCTTATTTACCGATGCAAATTTCATTATAAATGGTGGAGACAAAGTAGCAGTAATTGGACCAAATGGTTGTGGTAAAACTACATTGCTAAATATTCTCATGGGTAAAGATATTAATTATGAAGGCACATGCACCTTAGGAACTTGGGTGAAGTATGGATATCTTTCTCAAGATATTTCTTTTGAAAATGAGCAATTATCAATTTTAGATTTTATTATTTTAAAAACAAGATTTGATAAGAAAAAAGCATTATCTTTATTAGCTGAGTATAAGTTTTATGGTGATGATACAAGTAAGACTATATCAATATTAAGTGGTGGAGAAAAAATGAGATTAGCTTTAGCACAAGAATTACTTAAACATCCTTATTGTTTGATTTTAGATGAACCAACAAATCACTTAGATATTTATTCAAAAGAAGTTATGGAAAAGTTATTAACAGATTATGTGGGTACAGTTATTATGGTTTCCCATGATCGATATTTTATAAATAAGTGTGCTAATAAAATAATAAAAATAGATAACTTTAAAACAAATATGTATGAAGGGAATTTTGCAGAGTTAGATAGGTTGAAAAACAAGAAAGAAGAACCTATTATTATTCCAATTAAAAGAATTAATAAAAAAGCACAAGTAAATAAAAAAGAAGTAAAAGTGGATTATAAAAAACTTGAAGATGAAATTACTGATTTAGAAAAACAATTAAAGATCATGGAAGAGTTTTTTATTAGTGATGCAAAGTATGTGGAATATGAAAAATATGATGAAATAAAAAAACTATTGGATAAAAAATATCTACATTGGGAGTCGCTACTAGAATTAAGTAACAGATAATTACTTAAGTATAATTATACTTGTTGATAAAGAAATACTCCCACATATAAGGTGGGAGTATTTTAAACTAAAATTTTCGAATAAACATTTCTGTGTTTTCTTCATTAACAAAATCATCAATTCCGTGAATACCAATTTGTTCTAGAATAGATTCCATACATTCATTATTAACTGTTAATTGTACTAAGGATGAAAAAGCTGCTTGATCAACTAGTTCTTTTCCTTTTTCTGTGGGAAGTAAAGCTTTTGGGCCACCTACACAACCACCAACACATCCCATACCTTCTATAAAGTTACCATCAATGGAACCATTTTGTAATTGTGTTAATATTTCTTTACATTCTCTAACACCATTAGCTTTTATTGCTTTTACTTTATTTTTACGATTAGGATATAAAGCTTCAACTGTGTCATATACAGCGATTGAAACTCCACCAGTTCTAGCATATAATCTGCCATCTTTTGAAGCATATTCAGAAGATGGGGTTCCCTTTAGAGTATCAAGTTTTATATCACAAGTTGTAAATATGTTTTGTAGTTCTTCAAAGGTAAGTACAAAATCAATAGCATCAGTTATATCACTATCTCTAGCTTCTGCTTTTTTAGCAACACAAGGGCCTACAAATACTACCTTGTATTCTGGATTTAGTTTCTTTATAATACGCCCTGCAGCTACCATAGGTGATATTGATGGAGAAGTATCTTTTATAAACTGGTTATAAATTTTCTTCAACATACCAATCCACATGGGGCAACAACAAGAGGTTATTAAATAATCATCTTTTGTTTTAACATGCTTATGGAATTCAACTGCTTCTTTTAAAGTGAGAATATCTGCAAAGAATGCTACTTCGACCATATCAATAAAACCTAATTTTTTAAAAGCTGTTCGTAATATTTCTAGAGTTATATTTTCTCCAAATTGACCAGCAATTGCAGGAGCAACAGCTATAATAACTTTTTTATTATTTCGTAGTAATTCTGCTAAAGGTAGATATTCAATTTGATCAATAAAGTTTTGTTCAGGACAAACATCTACACATATTCCACAGTCAGTACATACTTCTTGATTTATTTCCATATTGCTACCATCTATATTTTTGATAATGGCATCAAATGGACAATAAATTTGACAAGTTATTTCACCTTTGTCATCTTTACAATGGGAAGCACAAGGAAACACCTTTTTAACGATTTGATTGTCTTTTTCATAATTTTTTATGGCATATTTTAAATCAGTAATATATTCATCTAGATTGGTGTATGTAATTGACACACCACATAGGGAAGATACAATATCTGCTAATTTTTCATTACTATAATGAGAATCACTAAAAATATTAGTTACTGTATTTTCAAAAGTACCAGCGTTATATGATGCTAATAAAGCAGAAAACAAATTTTTATATTTATCCATAATATTTCCTCCACAATATTAGTGTAATTGATTATTACTTCATATACAAATTATATCTAGATGAAGTACAATAAAGATAATAATAATTAAGGAAGTATTTAAAATGAAAATGGTTATATTAGATGGTTATGCTTTAAACCCAGGTGATTTATCATGGGATAGACTAAAAGAATTTGGACAAGTAATAGTTTATGATAGAACAACACCAGAACAAGTAATTAATAGAGTAGGTGATGCTCAAGTTATTTTTACTAATAAAACTAAATTGTCAAAAGAGTTACTAGAAAAATTAACAAGTGTAAAGTTTGTTGGAGTATTAGCAACAGGTTATGATGTAGTTGATT
>JAUUZV010000037.1 GCA_030592085.1 Clostridia bacterium
ATATTTTTAGTGGATTTAGGAAGTAAAAATGGAACATCTGTTAATGGAGAAATCTTATTAAAAAGAACTCCCATATCAGTTGATAGGGGAGATATTATTTCTTTTGCTGATGAAGAATTTATTCTTTGTTAAAATGCGATAAAATCCCATCAATTATTTTTTTACTAGCATTGCCATCTCCATATGGATTAATGGCAGTTGCCATCTTATTATAAACAACTTCATTAGTTAAAAGCTCTATGGCATCTTTAACAATATTATCTTTATTTACACCTGATAATTTTACAGTTCCAGCATTTATAGCTTCTGGTCGTTCTGTTTCACTTCTAAGTACTAAAACCGGTTTTCCTAAAGAAGGTGCTTCCTCTTGAAGGCCACCTGAATCAGTCATTACCATAAAAGATTTATTCATCAAGTTATGTAAGTCTCTTACATTCAAAGGTTTGGTTAATAAAATGTTTTTGTGATTGTCTAATTTTTTATATACAACATTCATAACAGCTGGGTTTAAATGAACAGCATACACAAATAACACATCATCAAATTGACTGGAAATTTCTAATACTGCATCACATATATCCTCTAAAGGTTTACCTAAATTTTCATTACGATGAGCAGTTAGGGTAATTACACGTTTATTCTTAAAATCTACTTGATTTAATTTATCATTTGAAAATTTATAATTATCAGTAATCGTTGTTTGCAATGCATCAATAACTGTATTACCTGTAATGTATAAATTTTCTTTATTAACACCTTCACGTAGCAAATTCTGATAATTACTATTTGTAGGGCAAAAATGAAGTGTTGCTAATGATCCAACTAATTTTCTATTCATCTCTTCTGGAAAAGGTGAGTAAACATCAAAGGTTCTAAGGCCAGCTTCAACATGACCCACAGGAATTTTTCTATAAAAAGCAGTTAGTGAAGATACAAGACAAGTAGCTGTATCACCATGGACTAACATAATATCAGGGGATTCGTCATCAAGTACTTTTCCTAATTTCTCCATTATTGATGTGGTTATATATTGTAATGTCTGACTTTTTTTCATAATCTTTAAGTCATAATCTGGCTTAATGTTAAAAACATCAATTACTTGATCTAACATTTCTCGATGTTGGCCAGTTACACAGATAACAGAGTTAAAACGATTATCGTTAGCTAATGATTTTACTAATGGAGCCATTTTTATGGCATCTGGTCGTGTACCAAAAACACTCATAATTTTAATTTTATTCATTCTCAACAGTCCCTTCTGTTTCAACAATGTCTAGCAGTTCTTTTTCTTTTCTTGGTAAGTATAAAAATAGAATTGAAGCTATTAAAATTAGAACAAAAACAATCAGTAATAACCATATATATTTCATACCACTTGCAGAAAGAATTATAGATACAATACCCATTAAAATACTAGCAACATATAAAGAAATAACAGCTTGTTTATGTCCTAATCCTAAATGTAAAAGCTTGTGATGTATATGTTCTTTGTCACCAATATAGATGGGCTTTTTATTTTTAATTCGCCTCATAATTGCTAAAAGTACGTCAATGATTGGAAGCCCAAAAGCAAATAGGGGAATAAACAAAGAAATTGCTGTAAATGATTTAAACGTTCCTTGTATAGAGATAACAGCTAGAGTAAAACCTATGAAGGCTGAACCTGTTTCTCCCATAAATATTTTTGCAGGGTTAAAATTAAAAGGCAAAAAGCCTAAACATGCACCTGCTAATGCTGCTACAATAATTCCAGAATAGGTTCCTACTAAATAAGCATCTGGTCTGACTAAAGAAACTGCTAATAATGTTAATGCACTAATCGCACCAATTCCAGCTGCTAATCCATCTAAACCATCTATAAAATTAAAAGCATTTGTTAAAGCTACAATCCATATTAAAGTTAGTAAAATACCAACAACAATGGGAAGGTTAATAATTTCACTTGTATTAAAGGGATTAGTAAATGAACTAATTGTAGTTCCTGATAAAAAGATTACTAACAAAGCTGCAACAACTTGTGCTAATCCTTTATATATAGGTTTTAATTCAAAAATATCATCAATGATACCCATTATAACAATTATGGATAAACCTGAAAGCAATCCTATTAATTTCATGTCAGCAACAAATTGTTCATTGAATAAATAATTTAAAACAACAGCACCTGCTAATCCACACACTATAGAAATCCCACCTAACAGAGGAATAGGTCTTGTATGAATATGTCGGTCTTTAGTTGGATAACTAAGAGCATCTGTTTTATAAGCTAATTTTTTAACTAAAGGATAAGAAATTAATGATAAGAAAAGTGCACTTAATAATGTTAACAAAAAATTCATTGGTAAACCTCACTAAATACACTTGTGGTTTTAGTATTAAATTGTAAAACATTGTAAAACACTTTATAACAAAAAGTATAAGTGTGAATTATATAAAGGGCATCCAATGGAGGTTTTAACATAATTGCTCCTTATTTTGTTCCGTATAAACGATCTCCTGCATCGCCTAATCCAGGTACGATATAAGCAGTATCATTTAAACCTTCATCTACCTGAGCACAGAAAATCTGTACATCCTTGTGGTCACTTCTCACACGTTTTATGCCTTCTGGAGCTGCAATTAAGCACATTAATTTAATATGTTTAATGCCTCGTTGCTTTAAAAACATAATAGCTGCAGAGGCTGAACCTCCTGTGGCTAACATTGGATCTAATACAATCATTTCTCTTTCTATTGCATCTTCTGGTAATTTACAGTAATATTCAACAGGTTCTAAGGTTTTATGATCTCTATATAAACCAATATGCCCTACTTTAATCATAGGTAATAAGTGTAACATTCCATCAACCATACCTAATCCTGCGCGCAGAATTGGAACTATCCCAACTTTCTTCCCTGCCAAAACATTTGTCTTTGCTATACCAATTGGAGTTTCTATGTCAACTTCTTGTAATGGAAGGTCTCTTGTAACCTCATAACCCATTAACATGGATATTTCACTAACCAATTCACGAAACTCTTTTGTGTTAGTGTTTTTATCTCTTAATAAAGAGATTTTGTGCTGTATTAACGGATGGTCAAAGATAAAGACCATATCATCATATTTTTCATAATTCATGTTTTTCCTCCTAGTGATCTGATTCAATAGCTTTAATCAGTTCATTTCTTTTGTTATATTTTCCACCGAGAAAGTCGGTTTGTAACCATGTTTGTAATATTTCAATAGCATAATCTGGACCTAATACTCGCCCACCTAAAGCAATTACATTTGCATTGTTATGTTCCATAGATAATCTAGCAGTCATTATAGAATTACATAAAGCACAACGAATACCATTAACTTTATTTGCAGCAATAGACATTCCAATACCTGTACCACAAATTAATATTCCTCTATCACAGTCATTATCTAAAACTGCCTGACAGACTTTTTTAGCATAATCAGGGAAGTCAACAGAATCTAAAGAATAGGTTCCATAATCATGATAAGAAATCTGATTATCATCAAAATATTTTTTTATAATCTCTTTTAATAAAAACCCACCGTGATCTGATCCAATAGCAATCATTTTTACTCCCTCCAATTATTGTTTACTTTAATAATAATATTATAGTAACAACCCTAACATGTCAAAGGATTATGTGATGATAATATTGCCGCCAGAGGCTTTTTCTAATCGGTTGACTACTGCCTCTTTCAATTCGCCATATTCAGGGTACTCTGCTAAAATTTTTGTTACCTTTAATTTATCAAACATTCGTAAACTTTCAAATAAATTACTAGCTAATTGATTGGGCTCTTTTTTACTACCAAGAACAATAACTTGTCCTTTCTTATATAAATGAGCATGTTCTTTAATACATAAAATCCCTGTTTGTTCATCAGATATTTCATTAATCTTTTTACAAACATTCTGTGGGCTTCCTTTAACTATAATAACGGAAGCTTTTGGAGAATAATGAGTATATTTCATGCCAGGTGATTTGGCTATTTCTTTACTAGTAGATTTATCTTTAAATATAACTTTTGGAAGCACCATTTCTAATTGTCTAATTGAAGTGGAACCTGGTCGTAGTATTGTAGGAATTTTGCTAGTTAGATCTAAAACGGTTGATTCAATACCGAATGTACTTTTCCCTCCATCAATAATAGCAGGAACTAGTCCTTCTAAATCATCTTGTACATGTTTTACTTCTGTAGTTGAAGGTTTACCAGAAAGATTAGCGCTAGGTGCAGCTAATGGAAAACCACAAGCACTGATTAATGAAATAGCTACTGGATGAGAAGGTATTCTAATGGCAACTGTTAAAAGATTAGCAGTTGCTTCATCAGGCACTAATTCATTTTTATTTAATACTAATGTTAATGGACCTGGCCAGAAGATGGTTGCTAGTTTTAAAGCAATAGGTGGAAAATCAGTTACATATTTCTTAGCCATTTCTATTGAGTCAACATGTAAAATTAAAGGGTTATCCATAGGTCTATTTTTAACAACAAAGATTTTAGAAATTGCAAATGGATCTAACGCATTAGCACCTAACCCATAAACTGTTTCTGTGGGAAAGGCTACAAGTTCACCTTTTTTTAATAATTTACTACATGTATCAAGGTCTTGTTTAGATAGTTTTTGATTATTTACAGTATAGTGATGTGTTAACAAGCAATCACCTTATTCCTGATGTGCTAATTTTTTTGCTTGATCTTCTGTGATTAATGAATCAATTAGTACATCTAAGTCGCCATCCATAATAGCAGCAAGTTTATATAATGTTAAACCAATACGATGATCAGTCATTCTTCCCTGTGGGAAATTATATGTTCTGATTCGTTCGCTTCTATCACCTGTACCAACTTGACTTTTCCTATTTTGAGCAATTTCACTATTTTGTTCTTCTTGAGCAATTTCATATAATTTAGATCTAAGAATTTTAAAAGCTTTATCTTTATTCTTGTGTTGGCTTCTCTCATCTTGACAACAAACCACAATACCAGTTGGACCATGAGTTAATCTTATTGCTGAATCTGTTTTATTAACATGCTGACCACCAGCACCTGAAGAACGATAAGTATCTATTTGTACTTCACTTAAATTGATTTCAACGTCTACTTCTTCCGCCTCTGGTAAAACAGCAACAGTAACAGTAGATGTATGTATGCGACCACTTGATTCGGTTTCAGGAACTCTTTGTACTCTGTGAACACCACTTTCATATTTTAATCGCGAATAAGCTCCAAGTGCATCTAGTGAAAAAACAACTTCTTTTATTCCACCAATTCCTATTTCATTTAAATCAAGTATTTCATGTGTCCATCCATTACGTTCGGCAAATCGTGTATACATTCTAAAAAGATCAGCTGCAAATAAAGCGGCTTCATCTCCACCAGCACCACCACGGATTTCAATAATAACACTTTTGTTATCATTTGGATCACTTGGTAATAATAATACTTTTAGTTGTTCTTCAAATTCAGGCATTTTTTTCTTTGCATCATTAATTTCTTCTGCTACTAGTTCTTTAAATTCCTTATCTAAGTCTTCTTCTAACATTAATAAAGACTCATCTAGTGATTCTTTAACTTTTCTATATTCTCTAAAAACATCAATGATTGGTTGAAGTTCATTTATCTCTTTCATTAAATCTCTATATAAGTTTTGGTTGTTAATAACCTTTGGATCAGTTAATAAAGTTGTTATTTCATCATATCTTATTTCAATATGTAATAATTTTTCGTACATTCAGACACCTCAGTTTCTTATTTCATTAGTTATTATAGCATAAATATATTTTTTTTTATTTTTTTTATAATGATAAAGTACTGATATAATAGGCTTTTCTACTACCTGTGGTATGTTTGTTAAAAAATAATCACAATATGTAGTTGATTTTCATATTCATAAATGGGTATAATAGATGTAATATCAATAGCAAAATAACAACTGAAATACTAATGATAATTTTGAGGGGAGCCTGTGATTATGCTAAACAGAATACAGAAGAGAGACGGTAGAATTGAAAAATTTTACAAAGAAAAGATTACCTGGGCAATTTTTAAAGCAGCAAAAGCGTGCGGTGGAGATGACTTTAATAAATCAGAGGAATTAGCAATGAAGGTCGTTGATGCAGCAGTTCTAATCTATAAAGATCAAGTTCCAAGTGTTGAACAAATTCAAGATTTAGTCGAAAAAGTTTTAATTGAAAACGGACATGCTAAAACAGCAAAAGCATATATTTTGTATCGAGAAAAACGAAGTAGTGCTCGTCATATGAATGCATTAATTGGAGCAACAATTAATATGTTTAGTGATTATCTTGGCGAAAAAGATTGGCATGTTAAAGAAAATGCTAACATGCAAAAAAGTGTTAATGGTCTAAATAACTATGTTAGAGAAGTTTTTACAAAAAAATATTGGTTATATGAAGTATATCCAGAAGAAGTGAGAAACGCTCATTTATCTGGAGATGCACATATTCATGATTTAGGTTTTTTTGGACCTTATTGTGCAGGATGGGATTTACGTCAGTTGCTAACAGATGGATTTGGTGGGGTTTCTGGAAAAGTAGAAAGCAAACCTGCAAAACATTTACGTGCATTCTTAGGACAAATTGTTAATTCTACTTTTACTACACAAGGTGAAGCAGCAGGAGCACAAGCTTGGTCAAGTTTTGATACTTACTGTGCACCATTTATAAAATACGATAATTTATCATATAAGCGAGTTAAACAAGCATTACAAGAATTTGTATTTAATATTAATGTACCAACAAGAGTTGGATTCCAATGTCCTTTTTCAAATCTTACATTTGATATAAAAGTACCAAGTACTTTAAAAGATAATAAAGTAATTATTGGTGGTAAAGAAATGGAAGAAACCTATGGTGAATTCCAAGAGGAAATGGATATTATTAATAAAGCATTTTGTGAAGTAATGTTAGAAGGAGATGCAAAGGGTAGAGTATTTACATTTCCAATTCCTACAATAAATATTACAAAAGACTTTGATTGGGATACTGAAGTTATTGACGCATTTATGGAAGTAACTGCTAAATATGGTATACCATATTTTGCAAATTATGTTAATTCAGATTTATCACCAGAAGATGCTGTTTCCATGTGTTGTCGTTTAAGATTAAATACTAAAGAACTCAGAAAAAGAGGTGGAGGATTATTTGGAAGTAATCCATTAACAGGTTCTATTGGTGTTTATACTATAAACCTTCCAAGAATCGGTTACTTATCAGAAACAAAAAATGAGTTTAAAGCCAGATTATGGCAGTTAGTACAAACTGGTAAAACAAGTTTAGAAATAAAAAGAAAAATTATTGAAGATCAAACAGAAAAAGGTCTATATCCATATTCTTCAAATTATTTACGCGATGTAAAACTTTCAACAAGAGAGTATTGGTTTAATCATTTTAGTACAATTGGTATTTTAGGAATGAACGAAGCATTAATAAACTTTATGGGTAAAGATATAACAACTGATGAGGGACAAGAGTTTTCTATTGAAATTATGGATTATATGCGAGAATTACTTCAAGAAATACAAGAAGAAACAAAACATGTGTATAACCTTGAAGCAACACCTGCAGAAGGAACCACATATAGATTAGCAAAACTAGATAGAGAACGTTATCCAGATATTATTTGTGCAGGTGGAGATGTTCCATATTATACTAATTCAACACAAGTACCAGTTGAGTTCTCAGAAGATATTTTTGAAGTATTAGAAGTACAAGACGAATTACAATCACTATATACTGGTGGAACAGTTTTACATCTATACTTAGGTGAAAGTATTGAAGACCCAGCAACTTGTAAAGCGTTAATAAAAAATATTTTTACAAAATATAAACTACCTTATGTATCAATAACACCAACATTTAGCATATGTAATACACATGGATATATTAAAGGAGAACAATTTGAATGTCCTGAATGTGGAGCAGAAACAGAAGTGTGGTCACGTGTTGTTGGTTATCTAAGACCTGTTGAAAATTATAATAAAGGTAAGAAAAAAGAATATTTTGACAGAACTAAGTTTGTTATAAAAGAAAAACAAATTTCATGATAATCGCAGGAATGCAAAAAAATTCATTTGTTGATTATAGGGGTAAAGTCTCAACGGTAGTCTTTACTCCTCTTTGTAACTTTGACTGTTTTTACTGTCATAATGCTCAACTACTAAAAAAATCTGCTACAACTCAAGAAGTTATGAGTGAAGAACAGTTCTTTGCTTATTTAACTAAACGTAAAGGACTTATTGATGGGATCGTTGTTAGTGGTGGTGAACCTACCCTACAAGCTGACTTAGAAGAATTTATATTTAAAATTAAAGAACAAGGATACTTTGTTAAGTTAGATACTAATGGCTATAAACCAGATGTTTTAAAAAATCTTCTTGATAAAAAATTACTTGATTATGTAGCCATGGACATCAAGGCACCATTTTCAAAATATGAAGAAGTTATAATGAGAAAAATTGATATGTCTAAAATAAGAGAAAGTATTAATATTCTAATGAATTCTTCTATTGAGTTTGAGTTTAGAACTACAGTTATTCCTACTTTTACATTAGAAGATATAAAAGATATGGTAAAAGAAATTAGAGGTTGTAAGTATTATGTGTTACAACAATTTCATGAACCTACATGGGCTGATAGATTATCAGATATTAGAAACAAAATGAAACCCCATAAAAAAGAGTTTTTCAATGAGGCAATTAAAATTTGTCAAGAATATGTTTCACACCCTGAAACACGGGCTCTTAAATAAGGACACGACCTTTTAATGCTCGAGTTAATGTGGCCTCATCAGCATATTCAATATCTGTTCCAACTGATACACCAGAAGCGATTCTGGTGACTTTTATATCAAGAGGTTTAATTAATCTAGATAAATATAGAGAAGTTGCTTCACCTTCAATAGTAGGGTTTAAGGCTAGTATGATTTCACTAGTTTGATCATTAAGTCGTTTTAATAATTCTTTAATTTTAATATCATCAGGTGATATTCCTTCCATTGGAGATATAACACCGTGAAGAACATGATATAAACCACTATATTCATTAGTTTTTTCTAAAGCAATTACATCTTTAGAATCTTCTACAACCATAATCATAGTTTTATCTCTACTACCCTTACAAAGTGTGCAAGGACTTGCATCTGCCAGATTACAGCATGTTTCACAATAGGTGATTTCACTTTTCGCTTGAGAGATAGCTAGAGATATAAAATCTACTCGCTCATCATCCATTTTTAATACAGCAAAAGCTAATCGTTGTGCCATTTTTCGCCCAATTCCAGGGAAAGATTCAAACGCTTCAATTAACTTAGCTAGTGGTTTTGGATAAATTTGACTCATATGATACCCTAAAATCCTGGAATATTCATGCCACCAGTTACTCGGCCCATTTTGCTTTCTGTTTCTTTATCAATTTTTTCCATTACCTGGTTAATTGCAGCAACAACTAAATCTTGTAACATTTCCACATCATCGGGATCCACAACATCTTTTGCTATTTTTAAATCACGTAATTGTTTTTTTCCAGTAAAAGTAACAGTTACTGCACCACCACCAGAATTACCTTCAAAAATAGTGCTTTCTAATTCAGCCTGTGCTTGTTGCATATCTGCTTGCATTTTTTGAGCTTGTTTCATTAAGTTATTCATGTTATTTCCGCCCATTTGCCCTCTAGCCATTTTTTCTCCTCCGTTAGTCTTCAAAATTAACTGTAACACCAAGTTCTTTTGCAGCTCTTAGTGTATTATCTTCAAATGTATTAGTATCTGTTTCATCAGTTTCAACTTTTAAATGAACTATATATTGATTACCAGTAACAAGTTTTATTGCTTTAATTAATGTTTTTAAATTATCTTTAGAATCAAGTATCATATTTTTATTAAATTCACTAGTAACTAAAACTTGTAATTCCTCACCATTAATTATAACTTTACTTCCTAATAAATAGGGATATACATCAACTTTATTGTCATCCACCAAAACATTTATAACTTGTGAAAAATCCAGCGACCCTATGTTTTTTTGTATATTACTTTTTTGCTTTTCTTTAGGTTTTTCTTTCTTGATTACAACTGGGGGTAATTCCTTAGGTGTAACCTGAATTTGTTTTAAGTTATTTACTTTACGTTCCAATGAAGTAATTCTCTCAAGAAGTGAAGTATCTTCTAATTGAGAGAGGTTCATTGTAGTAATATTTATTAATACAACCTCTAAATATGTTTTAGGTTGTGATATACGTTTTAATAAAGCATCTGCTACAGAAAGCTCTTTAATTATATAAGTCAAATGGTTAGTTTCAATTTGGCTTACCAATCGTTTCATCCGTTGTAAATCATCTAATGTACATTCAATATATTCTTCTGGTTGAGTTACACTTTTACAAATCAAGAGATTACGATAGTAGTAAAGAATGCTTTGTAATAATTGAGAAGGACTTTTTCCTTCCATTAAGATTTTTCCAGTGATTTCTAATACCTTTGAAATATTCTTTTCAAAAATAGCTAAAGCAAGTTTTTCCATTGCTAAATCATTTGGTATGCCTGCACATTCAAGAACATCTTTAACTGTAATAGTTTTTTCATCAAGTGCTAAACATTGATCTAATAAACTAATAGCATTTCGTAGTGCACCATCAGCAATTCTAGCAATCATTTTACTTGCTTTTTCTTCTAATATGACACCAGAAGTTCCAATAATTTTATTTAATCTTTGATTAATTCCTTCAACTGTTATCCGATGAAAATCATAACGCTGACATCTTGATAAAATAGTAGCAGGTAATTTATGTGGTTCAGTAGTAGCTAAAATAAACACGATATGTGATGGTGGCTCTTCTAAGGTTTTTAATAAAGCATTAAAAGCACCTGGTGAAAGCATGTGAACTTCATCAATAATATATACTTTAAATTTAACCACTGAAGGAGTATACATAACCTCTTCTCTAATTGTTCGAATATTTTCAACAGAGTTATTTGATGCTGCATCAATTTCAATAACATCTAAGATAGTATGATTTAAAATACCAGTGCAATTACTACACTTATTACAAGGGTTTCCATTTTTAGGATCAAGGCAGTTAATAGCTCTAGCAAAGATAAGGGCCATGGATGTTTTCCCAGTTCCCCTAGTTCCAGTAAATAGATAAGCGTGAGCAATCCTATTTGCCATGACTGATTTTTTCAACGTTCTAGTGACGTGTTCTTGTTCTACAACATCATTAAATGACAAAGGTCTCCATTCTCTATATAAAGCTTTATATGCCATGGGTCCTCCTACTTATTAATTATACCAAATAAACATAAAATGATAAACCGTGCACCCGTCGTTGAACACAATATACAAACGTTTCTTAACCAGTTAGCTCAATATAGGTAAACTTACGGCACATAAAAGATTTCGCTTACCGCTGCTTCCTTCCGGACCTGACGGAGTTCACAAATTTTTATTGCGTAAGACCCACATGTCAACACTACTTAACTAAGGCTGCTTTAAACATTATGGCCTAAGACGGGAATTGTACCCTGCTATAGCGGTTTGCAGGTATAGGGCGCCGCTAATTCCCCGTCTAGCACGGCAAAAAATATTATACCTTAATCAAAATTAGTAAACAAGGGCAAAAAAAAAGAGAGAACCAACTTTTATAATAATAATAACAACGTTATGTGGTGTCTCTCAATTTAAATGAACTAATATCTATGTTCATTTTGGGAATATAAATGAAAAATCTACTTATAGTATACCCTTTTATATACCGTATAATCAAGTAGAATTTAAAAAACTTAGAAAATATTTATAAAAAAATTTAAAATCAAAAAAAAGAGACTGTTTAGGGTAAAATAATAAATAATAATAACGTTTTTGCTTCAGTCTCTAACTCATATTAAATTATCTATGTTCATTTCGGGAATATAAATGAAAATTATTATCTTAATTGTACTCTTTTAAACTCAAGATGTAAATAAATTATGAAAAAAAGAGAAAGAAGAAAGAGGCTATATTTTGTAAGGGATTAAAGATATGATAAATACGGGGATTGTAAGTAGCCTCTTTCATATAATATATACCCAGTTAAGTTTTGGTAAAACAAAAAAGTTCATTTATTGTTAATTATTTTAAATTTATTTATGGGTAAAAGAAAAGAGACTGTTAATTTGGGGGGAATATTATAGAAATATGATAATTACGGGGTTATGATACAGTCTCTTTTTATTTAATTATGTATTTATTATACCTTTAGAATGTATCGAAAGTGTGAATGAATTGTTAACAATTTGTGAACAAATTACTATGTTTTATTAAGTCATTAATAATAATAGTGTATAATAAACATATCATGACAAAGGGAGATAAAAAAGTGAAAGTAACAAAAGCTATTATACCTGCTGCTGGATTGGGAACACGTTTTTTACCAGCTACAAAAGCACAGCCTAAAGAAATGTTACCATTAGTAGATAAACCAACTATACAATATATTGTTGAAGAAGCAGTTGCCTCTGGAATCACAGATATTATTATTATTTCTGGAAGAGGGAAGCGAGCTATTGAAGATCACTTTGATAAATCATATGAATTAGAAGATATTTTACAAAAAAAAGAAAAATATGATTTACTAGAAAATGTAAAACGTATTTCAGAGATGGCTAATATTTATTATGTGCGGCAAAAAGAACCAAAAGGATTAGGGCATGCCATTTTATGTGCAAAATCTTTTATTGGAAATGAACCATTTGCTGTAATGTTAGGTGACGATGTAGTGCAAGGAGAAATTCCTTGTATTGGCCAACTTATGGAAGTTTATGAAAAATATCAACAAACAATTATTGGAGTACAGCCAGTAAAAGAAGAAAATGTATGTGATTATGGTATTGTTGATTGTGATCAACTTGATCAAAGAGTTTACACAATCAACGGAATGGTTGAAAAACCATCCATAGAGAATGCTCCATCAAATATTGCTATTTTAGGAAGATATATAATTGTCCCAGAAATTTTTGATATTTTACAAACTCTACCTCCTGGGAAGAACGGAGAAATCCAGTTAACTGATGCATTACAAGAATTACAAAAAACACATCCTTCGTATGCATATGATTTTATTGGTAAACGATATGATGTTGGTAAAAAATTAGGATTTTTACAAGCAACTATGGAAATTGCTTTATCGCGAGAAGATTTAGCTGATGATGTTAAAAAATATATTAAAGAATTAGCTAAAAGCTTATAATTACCAACCAGAAATATGATTTCTTTTTATAACACCAAATAGATTAGCCCGATAATGGGGGTTTTCTAATGACATGGTTCTTATTAATTGTCTTATATCACTTCTGGTAGTTTTACCATCTACAGTACAAGGATTATTAACAGTGATTAATTTATTAAGATTTATATAATATCTAACATCTTTTTCGTAAGAGTATGCCAGTGGTCTAATAACATAAATATTTTTTTTAGATAAATAAGTAATAGGTGAAAAGGTATTTAAACGACCTTCATAAAACATACTCATAAGAAAGGTTTCAAGGAGATCATCTTTATTATGTCCAAGAGCCACTTTATTAAACCCTTGTTTTTGAAGAGTGTCATTTAATGCACCGCGTCTCATATTAGCGCAAAGTGAACAAGGATTACTTTCTTTTCTTACGTCAAATACTACTTCTTTAATATGAGTGTTAATAACTTCATATGGAACGTCTATGGCTTTACATTGTGAAGATATGGTCTCTGTATCAAAACCATCATATCCAAGCGCTACAGTGAATGCCTTTAACTCAAATTTTACTGGCAAATAACGACGTTGATTAGCTAATACATGAAGAAGAGCTAAAGAGTCTTTTCCCCCAGATACTCCTATCGCAATTCTATCGCCATCTTCTATCATCTTATAATCTTTGATTGCATTTCTTACTTGTCCTGCTAATACACTTCCCATTGGTCACCTCTTAAAATAGTATAAATGAAAAAATACATATAGACAACATAGACAATTTATAGTAAAATTATTTTCGCTAAGCATATCGGGATGTAGCGCAGGTGGTAGCGCACATGGTTTGGGACCATGGGGCCGCAGGTTCGAGTCCTGTCATCCCGACCAAAAGAACAGATTATATAATCTGTTCTTTTTTTGTTTGCCCAGCATGGGCGAACTCTAACGGGTGAAAGTCCCGAGCGTACCTTTGTAGTAGGAAACGCATAGCTAATCACAAGGGTGTCCATCGTGAGGTGGAATCTGAAGGAA
>JAUUZV010000049.1 GCA_030592085.1 Clostridia bacterium
ATCAAATATTTTTTTTTGATCATGATATGGTTTTTTAGATGGTATATTACTTGTAAGCTTTAAATATCTAGTTATAGTTAATTGTTTTTGATAGTGTAAAAAATTTGATGCAGGTAATGAAAATATATTTTCAATAAGTGTTTGTCCTTTAAGTATAAATCCACAGTAAAGAAAATCTTTTTTCCCATCTAAATTAATTTGTTTCTGATTAGTTTCTTTTACAATATCTTCTACATAATCACTAATATATAAAATATCATTAAATAAAGAATAATATAATTCAAAAACTCCGTATTTATCAACTGCTGCAAGAACTTGATTTGGTAGATTTAAAATTATAACAAACACACCATTTAGTGATTGAATAATTTTTATAAATTCATCTTTTGTTAATACATTATTAAAAACATCAATTAAATCTTTTCCTTCAAGATAACATTCATCCACATAAGCATATCCTTTAACATGAATATGCTCCTTTGAATGAAAAACATATGCACTATTTTTATTATTATGTAGTAACAAAGTAACCATAAAATATTATTCCTTTATATGAATATTATATCTTAATTCTCTTAATACTTGTAGCGCTTGTTGTCTGTGTTTTTCGCTATATAATTCAATTCGCAGTGCTCCACCATAATTTTCACGATTATTAACAATTCCAATGTTCTTTATATTAATATTATTTTTTGCAAGGATAGTGGAAACATCTGCAATAATCCCAGGTTTATCTTCAACACTTATTGAAAAATCATAAATTTTATTCATAATACTAGTTTGCTGATTATCAAAGGAATCACGGTACTCTTTGGATTGACTAAATAATGCTAAAAGAGCTTTTTCATCTTTATTAACAATAGCTTCTTCAAATTGCTTCATTTTACTCAAAAACATCTTTAAATTATTTTGTATTTCGTTAGAATTATGTATACATATATCTTTCCATATATCAGGTGATGATGAAGCAATTCTAGTTATATCTCTAAACCCACCTGCAGCTAAAGCATGCATATATTTTTGGTCTTGATCATTACTTTGAACCATTTGCACTAATGATGAAGCAATGATATGTGGAATATGAGATATATTAGCTACTATATAATCATGATATCCAGGTAAAATCACCAAGGGGATAGCTTTAATTTTCTTAATAATATTTTGTAATACATCCATTTGTTCTTTATTATGTGTAAAAGATTTTGTTAATAAATAATACGCATTCTCTAATAAAATTTCAGAAGAATACTCATACCCACTTTTTTCTAAACCAGCCATTGGATGTCCGCCAATATAAGTTACTTTTGGTAATAATAAACTTATCTTTTTAACTAAAGAAGCTTTTGTGCTACCAACATCAGTAATGATACATGAAGAAGTTATAAACTTGCTTAATTTTTCAATATTATCATAAATATTATTAACAGGTGTACATACAAATACAATCTCACATTTTGCCATTGATTCATCGATTTTTAGAGTGTACTCATCAATAATTTGCTCTTTTTTGGAATTTTTTAATGCCTTTATATTAGTATCAAAAGCAATAATAAAGTCACAGGCTTTATTCTTTTTTAATGCCTTTGCAATGGAACCTCCAATTAAACCTAATCCTATAATGCCGACAATCATGTCATTTTTCTCCCCATTATTTTGACTATTGGTGTAATCTGTCTTAACAACTCAGTAAAATCAATTGGAGTTAAAGCCTGAGCACCATCTGATAAAGCTTGATCAGGATGCGGATGAACTTCTACCATTAAACCATCACAGTCAACAGCTACAGCTGCCCTTGCCAATGGAATAATATAGTCTTTAACACCACTTGCATGTGATGGATCTATAAATATAGGAAGATGAGATTTTGTCTTTACAACAGGCACTGCTGAAATATCTAAAGTATTTCTAGTTGAAGTTTCAAATGTTCTAATACCTCTTTCACAAAGTATTACTTTTGAATTGTTTTCTCTAATAATATATTCAGCAGCATTTAACCATTCATCAATTGTAGCTGAAAGTCCTCTCTTTAAAAACACTGGTTTTTGCGTTCTCCCTACTTCTTTTAAAAGTTCATAATTATGCATATTTCTAGCGCCAATTTGAATGATATCAAGGTACGGTTCTGCTATATCTAAAGCATAAACGCTAGTTACTTCACTGACCATTAACATATTAAAATCATTGGCTGCTTTTTTCATATATATTAGTCCATCTTTGCCTAATCCTTGAAAAGAATAAGGAGACGTTCGCGGTTTAAAAGCACCACCACGTAGTATTTTCACTCCTGTTTGATTTAAATATTGTGCAATACTATATATCTGTTCTTCGCTTTCAACAGAGCATGGTCCTGCAATCATTGTAAAATTTGATCCCCCAATGGTTACATCATTAATTTTAATTGTTGTGTTTTTATCTGTGAATTTACGATTAACTAACTTATAAGTTTCTGTTATTGGAACTAATTTATCCACCCCTGGTAAAAGCTCCATATTTTTATTGGCTAAAACAGCTTTATCACCTACAACTCCTATTATTGTGACTTGTTTTCCAGTAGATAAGTGAGCTTCAAGACCATATTTATGTAATTTTTCTACAACACTTTCAATATTTTCTTTTGTTGCCTTTGGTTTCATAACAATAATCATTAAGTATACTCCTATTTTTCTTAGTAATAGTATAACATATTTGAGTTATTGTTATTGCAGTTGTTTTTTGTACCAATCTAATGAAAAAGCAGGATTACCTGATAGATAATGACTAGTAAAAGTATCACTATTTGACTCATATGTAATTTTATAAAAATGCTTTTCTGAAGATATATATGGAATTATTCCTACCTTGATTACTTCATCTTCTAAAGCATAACAGTGTTTAGTAAATACTAATCTGTTTTCTTCATCAATGATTTTTATTTTTACTTTTAAATTTGTTGTAAAATCATTAACAATTAATATTTCATGATACCCATTTATAGGTTCACTCATTATAACTAATAGAGGCTGTTGTGCTTTTTTTATATAATCATATGCCAGTTTTTTTTCAAAATAGTAATCTACTATTGCATCTGAGAACTGTGGCCAACCATCACGTAAATTCCACCATATAATACCAGTTTTCTTCCATTTTTGTTGCCTAAAAAGTTCAATGAAAAACTTCATAGCTTCTGCTTGAGATATCTGTGAAGCTAAAGAAAATTCTTCTAAATTATTTGGAATTTGGCCAAATAGTACACCTATCTGATTTGCCATTAGTTGTATTCTAAAATTATATCTTTCATCCTTATCTGGCATAGGCGAAGTACAATGAAGTAGCCATTCTCTGTTGTTTTTATAAGGCCATATATTCTCACTACTAATAAATTTTTTAATGCTTTTAGGTGATGGGCATCCATGATATCCTATTTCACTAGCAAAATAGCAAGGAGCTAACTTATAAAAATTGCTTTTATAATAATCTCTTGGCCCCCACAAGTGGTATTCTGGTAATACATTAATTGAGCCATTATCATATGATTGAGAACTTATATATGGAGATGATGGTAGGTATTCTTTATATGGGTCATGTATTAAAACTAATTCACTTAGTAACTTACGATTTATCTTATTTATAGCAGGATCAAGATTTCCACCAAACCAAGAGTGGGCACAATCTACTTCATTATCTCCTGCCCATAAAACTAAACAAGCATGTGTTCGCAGTCTCTTGATTACAGATATTGCTTCTTTTGTTATATCTTTAAATAGATTTTCGTCTTGTGGATAAACTGCACATCCAAATGAAAAATCTTGCCATACCATAATTCCATGTTTGTCACACAACTCATAAAATATATCATCTTCATAAAGATTCCCCCCCCAACACCTAATCATGTTACAACCTAAATCATTAACTAGTTCGATCATTTTTTCAATATGTTCATGATCTTTTGAATGAAGAGCATCTGCAGGAACCCAATTTGTTCCTAATATGAAAACTCTTTGATGGTTAACATTAAATATAAATTGAGAGTCCTTCTTATCACTTATAATTTCGCTTCTTAATAGTTTTACAATGCGTATTCCAAATTTTAAATTAACTTGTTCTATTACTATACCATTTTTTTCTAATGTGATTTTCGCCTCATACAAATCAGGATTTCCTTTTCCTTTTGGCCACCAAAGAAATGGATTATTAATTGTGAACAATTGCTTTCCAGATATGAATAGTACATTAATCTGCTCGTTTACCACTTGATTTTTACATTTAGCTTGGAATATTAAAGTGTATTCATGACAATCATAATCATCAATTGCTAATGAAAAGTAAAATAACATATCAACATGATTTTCATAAATATTCATGGTTTCCACATGGACTTCTTCAATTACTCTTGTTTTCTGATATAGGTAGCATTCTTTAAAAATACCTGCAGAAATCAGTCGTGGAAAAATATCCCAACCATACATATGAGGTGCTTTTCTAATATGAAGTGACTCAACATTAAAAGGAAATGCGCCACAATATAAAGGATAATCTTTTTGTAATGCGCTTTCTTTTACTGGGTAAAAATGAACTACTAATTCATTATTATTTTTGATAACATCTTCCACTAATACTTCATGACTTATTAACATGTTATTGCTTTGTAAAATTAATTTTCCATTTAAATATACATCAGTTATGCAGTCAAGTCCTTCAAAGCACAAAGTAAGTTTTGAATTATCTCCATTATATTCAAATTCCTTGAAGTACCACTTATGATAACTTTCATATATATAACTTTTTTCAATATTACTTCCATAATATACATCATCAATCAAATGATTGTTTAATAAATCAATTTCAAAATTTCCTGGTACAGTAGCTTTGATTACCGTGATTTCATTAGTATTAATATCATCTATAGTTGTAAAATTATAATCTATTTGATCATAGCAACAATACCACTCATCTGTTAATAAAACTTTATTTGGAAAATTTGCTATTCTCATTAATTATTCACTATGGGTAAAGTAACAATATACTTTGCCCCACCCTCTTTATTATTTAGAGCTCTAATTGTTCCTTGATGGCTTAAAATTATAGAACGTGTTATGGCTAATCCGATGCCATTTTCTCCACCTAGTCCTTTATAAAATCGTTCAAACACATGGGGAATATCATTTACATTAAAGCCAGGTCCATCATCATAAATTGTAATAACGACCTGATTATTTTCTTCAATAATAGTTGTATGAATTTCTCTTGTAGCATATCTTATACAATTGCCATAAATATTAATAAGAGCCTTGATAAACTGATTATCATCAATCAGGCAAATCGCTGACGAATTGCTTGTAAATATTAGTTGTTTTTTATTTTTTGTAGCAATACCCTTTGCTTTGTCAATAGCATTAATCACCACTTCTTTGATATACATTTTCTCAAAACTAAAATAATCATTTTTTGTCTCAATTCTAGATAAAAGTGAAATTCCTTCAACAATTTTTTTAAGTCTCTCACTTTCTTCAACAATTATTGTTAAATTTTCTTCGTTAACTTTGACAACTCCATCTATCATACCCTCAGCATATCCTTTAATTGACATTAAAGGAGTTTTTAATTCGTGAGAAGCATTTTGTAAAAATCGCCCCTGCGATTCATCGTATTGTTTCAATTCTTCAATCATTTTATTTATACTGCCAACTAATTGCCCAATTTCATGTTTTTTTGGTAACCCAGTAATCGGTTTATAATCTCTTTTAGCAATTCTTCTAGTTTGTTTACCTAACTTACGTAATGGTTTAGTAATAGAATTTGCAATAATAATGCCAATAAATAACATTAAAATAATTGCTAAAATCATTATAAAAAGTTGTTTTTTAACTATTTCTTTAACTAATAAATTCACAGAGTCATTACTAACATACACAAGTAAGTAAAAAGACACGTTACTTCTTTTTGAAAGTATTGGAAAATTCTCTTCAAATTTATCACTAGTTACAAAGTATAATACACCCACGTATTGTTCATTATCAATTATAAAAGAAACTTCTCGATTTTCACTGGCAATACTTTCAGCTATATATGGGAAAGATAGTTTAGGTATTGATTTACTTGCAGAAGTAATTATTTGAGTATTACGATTATAAATTACATACCCCATTACACTATCCAGTTTATATGTACTAGCTCTTTGTCTAGTTTCTATTAATATATCAACAATGTTAATGTCTTTATCAGATAAGGATTGTACAGAATCTTGTAAAAACATGGAAGTCAATCTGGCTTCTTCATATAAATCATTTTTTACTTCCTCAAACAAATACGCTCTAATAGTAAACGTTGAAAGTATCATAAAAAAAACAATTACAACTGTTAAAATAATAGTATAAAATCCAATAATTTTACCTCTAATACTCATGCTATTCCTCTACTTTATAGCCATATCCCCAAACTGTTGTTATTTCAAGAATAGACCCCTTATCTTTTAATTTTTTTCTAATTCGTTTAATAACATCGTCTACTAATCTTGTTTCAAGTACATATTCATATCCCCATACATGATCAATTAATTGACTTCTATTAAATACTTTATTTTTATTTTCAATTAAAAATAATAACAAATCAAATTCTTTAGTAGTTAATAAAATTTCTCCTGACCCATTGATTATTTTTCTCTGATCTTTATATATTATTATATCTTTTACGGTTAGTTGATTACTTTCAGAATCTGCTATTTTCGAAGCATTTCCAATTCTTTTAAATATATTTTTAACTCTAGCAACTAATTCACGTGGACTAAATGGTTTTGCTAGGTAATCATCTGAACCAAGTTCTATTCCTAAAATTTTATCAAAAGGTTCATCTTTTGCAGATACCATTATAATTGGAATATTGCTTTTTTTCCTAATTTCTTTACAAACATCATATCCATTGATACCAGGCATCATAATATCTAAAATTACCATATCAGGAATTTTTTCAGTTAATTTTAAAAGCAGTGAATTACCGTCTTTAAATCCAATAATATGATATCCTTCATTTGTTAAATATAAGCTTATTAAATCTCGTATCTTTTTTTCATCATCTGCTATATAAATAGTTTTAATTGCCATTTTATACCTTCCTACTAATATCATACACTATTTATATGGTTTCCCTTTAAAATACAATAAATTTATACACTTTTCATACAATTACTTTCTTAATTCTTTTGCAGTCTCATATATCATAGCTATATTTTCATCTGGAGTATTCTCATCCATATTAATACAACAAATACCTGCATTATGTATTCCTCCATTATCTTTTACTAGTCTTATTATGTCATCTTTAACCTCTTTAGGAGAACAAGATAGTATTTTCACAGGGCTAAGGCGTAAATTCAAAAAAGCATCAGGCAAATATCTTCTACACATAGATACATCACTACCATACCCAACGTCAAAAAAAGTAGCACCTTTTACTTTTTGATATCCTTTAATAACATTTTCCATGTTATCTCCGCAATGATGAATCCCATATGGTTTATAAAGGTTTGCTAACTTCTGATCATATTGTAATAGATGTTTCTCGTACATTTCATTTGAAATCATTTGTACAGCGCAATTTGAATGTAATGTTACAGGTTTATCAAAATTAATTGTTTGTCTATTAACGGCTGTTGATGTTGTTCCAGTTCGTCTCATAATATATGACACAAACTCAATCATAGTTTCATATATTTTATCAAATAATATTGTAACAAGTGGACTATCATCCATCATATCAATAAATAATTGTTGTCCTCTTAAATCTAAACCATGATTTAATACACCATTCCAATCAATATCACCTTCTATATATCCGAATTCTTTTTCTAAAACATCCATCATATTTATCATTTTATTCATTGGATATGTGTTATAAATATCAAGTGGATTAAGGGATAAAACTTGTTCTTTTGTTAAATTTAAAGGAATAACATCTGGAGGCCCTTCTAAATGAAATTTTATTTCACAACCAAACAATTGTGGAATAACAAATCCAGCGGCTAACTGTACTGGTCCAATAATTGGTTTCTCTATTAAATATTCATCACCTAAATCTTTGATTTTAAAGCGCTTATATAAATAATGTCTCATTATCATTTCATCGTGAACTCGTCTTTTAGGATCAAAGAAAAAATCTTCATCAAAATTAATTTTCGCATGTTTATGCCACCATCCAGGTGTAAAAACAACTTCAACAGGTAATACTTGCTTTGCTTTCATTTTATTTTTTTTCCTCTACTAATTTTTTATAAATCTCCATGGTTTTTTGCCCTGAAATTTCCCAGCTATAATCATTACTAATTTTTTGTAATGTCTCACTATCAATTGATTTTAATCCATTTATCATAATATCATCAACTATTATTTCCAGTTTTGATTGTAATCCTTTTACGGTCTCTTCTTTAATAATCCAACCCAACTGGTATTTTCTTATAGGAGAAGCTATTTCACCTATATCATTCACAATAAAATGTTTATTCATTGATAAAGCAGTAAGTAATAATCCACTTTGTGAAATTGCTTGATATGGCAATACAACTACATCACTTATTTCCAACCATCGGGTAAAGGCATAGTCATTTAATAATGTGTCTTTATAGATAATATTTGAATTATCTGGAATAACAGGTTGATAGTCCATTTTATTTCTACCAATTACTACTAATTCAATTCCTTCATTTCTCATAAGTTTTTCAGATTTCAACCACGCTTTTATTAATAAATCAGTTCCTTTATACTCTTCCATATATCCAAGAAGAGAAAATATAATTTTTTCACCTTTATTAAATTCTATTGGCTCAGGTGGATACATTTTTCTAATATCAAGTAAACCATGATTAATAATTGAAATTTGATTGTACTTATGGGTTTTTAATATATCAGCTGATTTCTTTGTATGAACTATAATAGTATCCGCAATTCCCATTAATTTTAGATAAGCAATTTTTTTGCTTTTTTCAAAGTTATGGCTAAAAGTATCATGTGAAGTATAAACAAATTTTATGTGTAGTTTTTGTTTCATTCTCTTAATAAGTAAGTAATCGAAAAATGCCATTCTAGACCATTGTAAATGTATTACTTTAATATGTTGTCTTTTAATAAGTTTATATAATTTTCTTTGTGAAAATATATAACTACCTACTTTTCTTATGGTTAATTTATATTTGGAATAATCATATAGTTTATTAATCTGATGATCGTCAGTTAAATTATAATTTTGATTTCCAACATAAACAATGTTCATTGATTGCATAACGCTCAATAGATTATGGTCATATAACGCTAAATTATGATATGACATCGGGTCAACATAAGCTACCTTTTGACTAATGCTTTTAAAAAATGCTAAATACTCTAAGGAAATTTGTTCATAGTGGAACATCTTTGCTGCTTGAATCTTTAATTTTTCTAAATACTTATCCTCAGGATAATTTCTTATTAATTTTAGTATTTCATTAGCCAATGCACTTGCGTCAGAATAAGGCTCATAGTACCTAGCTTTATTAAAAGTTACTTCAACTAAAGCTTCTTGTTTTGAAGAAATAACTGGAACTTTATAAAGCATTGCTTCTACAGCTGTCATACCAAATCCTTCATAGGTCGATGGTGTTATATATGCATAGGCATCAATGAATAGTTGTTTTAGTTTTTCATCAGATACATATCCAATATAAGTAACATAATCTTGTAATTTGTATTTATTTATTATTTCATTAATATTCACATCATCATATGATTTACCAACTAATATTAATGGCAATGAACATTGTTCTTTTATTAACGAATAAGCTTTAATAAGTGTTTTAATATTTTTGTGAGCGAATCCTACATTTATTGCAAGCAAATGTTTTCTCTTTGATTTAATATCTATATCATTCACTACAATAGGATTATATATTTTAGTAATTTTTTTATTATAAGACGGATAGAATTTAACCATTTCTTGATAATCAAAATCAGAAATAGCCATTATATAATCTCTTAATAAAAAGTCGCAACGATACAATACACTTTCTTTAAACCTAGTAAAAATATCAAATGAAGAAGGATGTGATTTAAAATGAATATCATGTGGTAGTACAACTGTTGGAATAGAAAATTTATGAAATCCCGTATAATATATCGGGAAAAATAATACATCAATATCATTTAAATACTTTTTAAATGTAAAAGTTCTAATAAACATATCTTGTATAAATTTCTTCATCCTCCAACGCTTAAACGTAATAATTGTGGAATTTTTTGAAAGTTTTTTTGCTTTTTCTTCATAATTTTCATAACAAAATAAAACTAATTCTGTTTCAGGAGATTGTCTTGTGAAACCTGTAATTAAATTACAAATCACCTGTTCTTTTCCACCCCTGAACTCTTTATTAAAACTAGTTAAATCAATTGCGATTCTCATTTTAATTTTCTCCAATTATATTTATAAAAACTTGATGAATCTCTTTGGCAACAACCTTTGGATTATATCGCTTAATTACTTCATTTTTATTATTCTTTAATTCTATTTTATCTTCTTTCATTTCTAATACTTCAATTATTCTTTTTGCTAGAACTTTTTCATTTTCTATATCTTTAAAATATTGAGCACTATTAAAAGTTGATTCTCTCATAACTTCAATATCTGATACTAATACCTTCTTTTCAAATAACATTGCTTCTAATGGGGTCATACCAAATCCTTCAAACATTGTTGGACTTACAATTAAATCTGCTTCTTGGTAAAGATAATTACGCTCGGCTTCAGAAATATATTCAGTAAAATGAATACGACTATTTTTGTTTTTAATATTGTTAGCTTCATCGTTTTCACTAGTGCCTATTAGTACTAAATCATGTTCTATTTCACTTTTAATTTTATTAAAAGCTTTAATTAATGTATGAATATTTTTATGATAACGTAATGAATTTACACATAAAATATATGGTTTTTTAACAATAAATTCTTTTATTATTGATGTGTCAATTGAAATAGGTACTGGAATTACACTAATTTTATTATAACTTTTAGGGTAAAATTGTACTATATGTTTTTTGTTTACATTACTACTAGTAATAATTGCATCAGAATATTTCATCATAGCATCATGTCTGTTTTTTGTAATCATATAATTTATTTTTCCTAGAACTTGCGGGAAAAAACGATGATACATATCAAGAACCATAATTACTACTGGCTGTTTCCATTTAGTTTTTATAGAAATTGCATTAAATGGTTGAAAAATTATATCAGGTTTAATTTTTTTCACAATTCTTTTTATATGTACTTGATTAAGAAAAAGAGTATTTAAAAAATAATAAAACTTTTTAAAAAATTTTGGGAATTTTTCTTGTTTACCATAGGAGATAGTGTTAATTTTAGGATACTTTTTAGTTAATTGCTTTTTAACAATATCATTTACTAAAAATACATAACAATCTTGATATGATAGCTCCATTAATCCTTCTATTATATTTAATTGATGTTGTCCAACACCAGTTACTTTATTAATATCCTCTAAATACACCATATTAAAAACTATTTTCATAAAATCCCCTTGTATAATGCAAATGCATTATATTTTAATCCTTTTCTTTCTTAATATATAATGAACACAGGCACTGTGGATTAGTTTTTTCCCCTATCGCTCTGACGATTTTGTTAAGGCTCTAACCACAGTTGTTTGTTCATTTGTTAATTAGTTAGATAACGCATGACGTTTTATTTAGAACAAGGCTACATTCAACAAACATGTCTGTGGAAACATAGTGTCAAATTTAATAAAGGATGGTAAAACCATGATTTA
>JAUUZV010000019.1 GCA_030592085.1 Clostridia bacterium
GAATTTCCTTTGACTTAGGTGTAAATGAAATTAGTATTTCTATGTTAGCTTTCTTTGTATTTATAGCTATCACTACTTATATAACATTGGTATAATATTTTTATGACTAATAATATTTTGAAACTAGAACAAATAGTAACTAAACATTTTTTACAAGCAAAAGGTTCACATGACTATGAGCATACTAAACGAGTATATAATATGTGTATGCATCTTGCTAAGGTTGAAAAAGCGGATTTAACAATTGTACAGTATGCAGCTTTACTTCACGATATTGGGCGAAGTGAACAAGATAAAAATAAAGGTAAGATTCCCCATGAGAAAATAGGAGCTAATATGGCAAAAGAAATTCTAAAAGATATGGGAATAGAGAAAGGAATAATTGACCAAGTAACTCATTGTATTCTTACTCATCGTTATCGTGAAAAAACACATCCTGAAACGAATGAAGCAAAAGTATTATTTGATGCAGATAAATTAGATGCAATTGGCGCAATAGGAATTGGTAGAGCGTTTGTATTTGCAGGTGAATTAGGAGCGGTTGTTCATAATAAGGGTGTTGATATTTTAAAAACTAAATCTTATTCAAAAGACGATTCAGCATATAGAGAATATTTAGTAAAATTAATTCATGTGAAAGATAGAATGTATACACATGAAGGAATAAAACTGGCTAATGAACGCCATGAATTCATGGTTGCTTTTTTTCAAAGAATTAATTTAGAAGTTGATGGAATAATCTAATCTTGTCCAAAGCATATGCCAAGAGCGAAACCTGATTTAATTAACATATGATCACTTGGAACTGTTTTTAATTTTCCTGCAATTTCTTCTAGAGGACGGGCTGATACTTTATTTTCAGAAATACCAACAGCTAATCCATAATCACTTTTTAGTATTAATGATAAAGCATAGGTGCCAAATTTTGTAGCTAACACTCTATCATAGGCTGAAGGAGTTCCACCTCGTTGTTGGTAACCTGGAACAGTAACTCTAGTTTCAAATTTAGTTTTTTCTTCAATCTTAGCAGCTATTTTATAACCAATAGATGAATAAGGCATTTCACTTCTACTTGCTTTAAATTCTTTTTTGCTCATTTTAGATTCGCTTTTCGAAATTGCACCTTCTGCTACAACGATAATTGAAAACTTTTTACCCATGGCATGTCGTTGATTTAACTTGTCAATTACCTTATCGATTGAATAAGGTAATTCTGGAATCAAGATAATATCAGCTCCGCCTGCTATTCCTGAATACAAACTTAACCATCCAGCTTTATGACCCATTAATTCAATAATCATGGCACGACTATGTGATTGTGCTGTTGAGTGAATTCTATCAATAACTTCTGTAGCTATATCAACTGCACTGTGAAAGCCAAAAGTAAAGTCAGTACCATATAAGTCGTTATCAATAGTTTTTGGTAAACCAATTATATTTAACCCGTGTTGTTTTAATAAATTTGCAGTTTTATGAGTTCCATTACCACCTAAAACAACTAAGCAGTCTAGGGAAAATTTCTTATAATTTTTTATCATTTTATTAATTTTATCTTGATTTTTTACTAATTGTTTAAAAGGCTCTCGCGATGTTCCTAAAATAGTGCCACCTTCTGTTAAAATTCCTGATAGATCGCTTGAAGATAATTCAATTGAATGTCCGTCCATTAAACCACGATATCCATTGGCAAAACCAATAACTTTCATTCCATATAATTCAACCGCAGGTTTTGCAACTCCTCTAATAGCAGCATTTAAGCCTGGACAGTCACCACCACTGGTTAATATGCCAATTGTTTTTCGTTGGTAATCCATAGTATTATCTCCTTGTGATTAATAATACTAGTATATCATAGATATTTTTGCATTGGGGAAGAGCCGCTAAAGAATGCGGCTCTATAAGGGGTTAGATGTTATTTTGTAAGTATTGTATGTACTTAAAGTATACCCGTCGTTATTTAGGTTAAACATATTTATTTAACTTTTTTTTTGATATACTATAACATATGAATAAATTAGACTTATGGATTCTTTATAAAACATTTTTTAAAATAGGATTATTCACTTTTGGTGGTGGTTACGCTATGTTACCAATCATTCAACGAGAAATTGTTGATAATTTAAAATGGGCAACTGAAGAAGAAGTTCTAGATTTTTATGCCATAGGGCAATCTACTCCTGGTATTATTGCAATTAATACAGCCACATTTATTGGATATAAAAAAGCGAAAGCAATTGGTGGGATTGTGGCCACATTGGGAATGGTAACACCATCATTGATTATTATTACTATTATTGCTGCATTCTTAAGTGAATTTAGAGAAAATATATATGTTCAAAAAGCCTTAGTAGGAATTAGAGGGTGTGTTGTGGCTTTAATTGCTATTGCAATTATTAGAATGGCTAAAAAAGCAATTATCAGCCCTTTCGCAATGATATTAGCTATTGTAGGATTTGTTCTTTTATTAATTTTAAAAATTTCTCCTGTTTTAATTGTTCTAAGCGGTATTGTTCTTGGAATTATATTAACATACTTTAAAAGGAGGAAATCACATGATTCTACTTCTTAGATTATTTATCTCCTTTTTTGGTATAGGTATTGTTAGTATTGGTGGAGGATTATCAATTATTCCTCTATTAACAGATGTTATGATTAATAATGGATGGATGACACAAGCTGAAATCATTGATATGATCGCAATATCAGAAATGACACCTGGTCCCATAGGTATTAATATGGCAACTTATGCAGGATATCAGACTGCAGGAGTATTAGGTGGTCTCTTTGCTACGTTAGGTACAGTTACACCATCAATTATAATTATTGTAATTATTGCACACTTATATGATAAATTTAAAAATAGTGAGTATGTTATGGGAACAATGAAAACTATTCGTCCCATTGTAACAGGTATGATAGCAGCTGTTTGTGTTTCCATTGCTATTTCATCATTATTCAATGTAGAACTCTATATGCAAACTAATCGATTAATTGATTTATTTACTATTAGTAGTATAATAATAGCAGTTCTAGTATTTGTTGCAGGGTACAAATTCAAAGTGCATCCTGTAATACTAGTTATAGTTTCAGCAATTGTTGGAATAGTAATATTATAAAGGGTTATATATGAAAAGTTATCGTAAAGAATTATATTTTGATATTGAAAAGAGAAGAGAATTTATTAATATTACACCAAAAATCAAAAGTTGTTTAAAAGAAAGTCAAGTTAAAGAAGGAATATTACTGTGTAATGCTATGCATATTACTGCTTCTGTTTTTATTAATGATGACGAAAGTGGATTACACGCTGATTTTGAAAAGTGGTTAGAGGGGTTAGCTCCTGAAAAACCATATAAACAGTATCAGCATAATGGATATGAAGATAATGCAGATGCTCATTTAAAGAGAACGGTTATGGGAAGAGAAGTTGTGGTTGCCATAACCAATGGAAAATTGGACTTTGGACCATGGGAGCAAATTTTTTACGGAGAGTTTGATGGAAAAAGATCAAAAAGAGTATTAGTGAAAATCATAGGAGAGTAGGTATTGTATATGAGAAAAACATCAATTGTAGTGGCATTAATATTACTATTTACAATTAGTCTAGTTGGTTGTAACAAAGAAGCAACTTTTACTTTAGGAGTATTAGATGAGGGTAGTTATAGTAATAGTTATTTTGGATTCACAATAGATATTGATGAAAATTATCATTTTTTAACTCAAGATGAAATATTAACAATAAGAGGTTCAGCTATTGATGAAACAGAGAACATTAATAGTGATGAAATAGTGTTATCTGAGCAACCAGTAGTTTATTATTTATATGCATTAAAAGAACCTCTTGATTCAGAAAGATTAGACAACCCATATGTTGCAGTATATTCAGAACAATTAAAATATATTGAAGCTACTATTAAGACAAAGGAAGACTATATTAACTATAATATGGATTTTGCAGTTGCAATCTTTAGTGCATCAGGATTTGAAGTATCTTCTTCAAATATTGATAAGTTATGGTACGATGATAGACAGTTTGCAAATGCTATACTAACAGTTAACTTAGAAGAAATTACCATGAAAAAAGAACTCTTTACAATTATACGTGGTGAATATGCAATAACTGTTATATTAGGATATTCAAATAATAATGATAGAGAAGAAATGTTAACATTTCTTGATACAATTACTATTTCTAAGTAATTTTAATTTCTAGAGTAATTATACTAAGAGGAGGTAACTTAAGTGTTATCTCTTTTTCTATTATAAAATCTTTGTAAGCTGACAGAGATACTCGTTCTAAATGTTCACTATCGTTATATGCGTTTATAACATCTCCTGTTAGAATTTTCCCTGTAATATTTTTAATACCTTTAATATTATTTATGTCCAATTGACAATCTTGAGATAAAGTTGAGTGGGCATTACTAATTGAAAAATATATGATATTGTTTTCTTCATTATATGAAGCTGTAGATGATAAATATGGATAATCTTCATGTTGTAAAACCTTTTCAACAACAGGTAGAGAAATATTATCTTGGTGAGCTTTGTATAAGTCAAACACATGATAAGTTGGTGTTTTAATCATGGTATCTCCATTAGTCAATATGACAGCTTGTAATACATTAACAGTTTGAGCAAGGTTGGCCATTTTTACTCGATCACTATGTTTATGGAAAATATTAAAGTGAATACTTGCAGAAATAGCATCTCTTATAGTATTTTGTTGATTTAAGAATCGTTTGTTAGCTCCAAGTTTTGCTTTATACCAAGTTCCCCATTCATCAATGACTAATGCAACTTTTTTCTCTTTATCATATTTGTCCATAATTTCACTGTGTTTTTTTATATACTCATCCATTAAATATGTATATTTAATAATGTTATCATATTCATCTTGGGAAAAATTAATAGCTTCTCCCATATTAGAAAAAGTATTATTAGTGGTTGTATAGTAATGAAGAGATAAACCCCACATAAATTCACTAGAGTTTTTCATTAGGGTTTCTGTCCAGTTATAATCATCATTATTTGGGCCACATGCAATTTTTTTTACACTATTACCAGGATAGTTTTTAACAAATGTTTGGTAACGACGATACAAGTCACTATAGTAATCAGGGGTCATGTTACCACCACATGCCCAGGACTCATTACCAATACCAAAGAAAGGTAATTTCCATGGTAATTTACGACCATTATCTTTTCTTAAAGAAGACATGGTAGTTCCTTTTTCACAAGATATATAATCTACCCAATTTTGCATTTCATAAACTGTTCCACTTCCTAAGTTACCAGCTACATATGCTTCACTATTTATTAATTCACATAAGTCAAAAAATTCATGAGTACCAAATTCATTTGACTCTGTAACCATACCCCAATGAGTATTAATGCTTTTCTTTCTAGCACGTTTTTCGCCAATTCCCTCTTCCCAATGATACTCATCTGCAAAACAGCCACCAGGCCAGCGTAGTACAGGAATTTTAATATGCTTAAGAGCTTTTATAATATCAATTCTAATTCCTCTAATATTTGGAATAGATGATTCTTCACCTACATAAAATCCTCCATAAATACATTTACCTAAATGCTCAGCAAAATGACCATAAATATATTTACTAATTATGCTACCTTTTTTATTAAAATCAATGGTTATTTGATTCATTATAATTCCCCTTATTTCTTGTTTAAGGTGCCTTCATTTATAAAAATTTCATGCATCCATTTTACGGATTGATCAGTAACTTGAATTGTTGGATAATCACCGTAGTCACGAGCAATAAACCCACCACCATTTGAAGAAAACTTATTTATTAGTTCACGTGCACTTTTTTTTATTAATTGTTCGTCACCAGTTGGTAAAATGCTTTGTATATCAACAGATGCAAATAATGTTTTTTTGTGTTTTGTGAATTTTTCAGCAATGTTATCTAATCCCATTAAAGTTGATTGGTCAAATTGAAATACATCAATACCTACTTCAATTAAATCATCAATTATTTCATAAATGTATCCACATGAATGCATGAATACTTTCAATCCATTATCATGAGCACGATTACATAACTTTATAAAAGACGGTTTGAAAAACTCACGCCATAATTGTGGACTAATTAATAGTCTATCTTGTGTTCCCCAATCTTCACAAAAATAAATTCCATCAGCTCCATTTGCACCATATATGTCAATTATTTTCATTAACATATCTACAACCATTTCATTTAAAGTTTCTACATTTTCTCTTTCTAAAATTATGTCCATTAAGAAATGATCCATTTTCCTGATTTTTCTCATAATAGAAAAAGGAAAACCTGGAATTCCTGGAAGCCTAAACATATCAGAATCTCGCGTGAATACTTTTTTAGCCGTTTCATAACGAGATAGATCAGTAAAATTTGGTAATTTATAATTACTTAGTTGAGACCAATCTTCAATGGCTCCTTCTAAAACTTCACCTGAAGGAGAAGGGTCGTTAATTAATTTTCCCCAAACATTACCAAACTCATCATATCTAACAAAACCATTAAAAGTTTCTAAGTAAGGATACTTGTGCGCTAGTTTTTTTGCAGGGTACCAAGCATAGTCGAAATCTTCTCTAGGAGTCATTGAACAACCTGAAAAATCATTGTATAATCCATCACTTCTACTACGAAGTTGATAACCAATTCTAGGTGGATTGTCAAACTCTATTACTTTATTAATTATAGTACGGCTGTTCATCATTTTATCTCCTACTTGATTTTTTTTTCATTATATATCATAATCGTTATATAGTTAATAGTAAAAACAAATAAATGGAAGAAAAGGTAAGTTTATGAAAAAATATGTTTGTACAGTATGTGGATATGTATATGATCCAGCTGATGGAGATCCAGATAATGGAGTAGCTCCAGGTACTGCTTTTGAAAATTTAGAAGATGATTGGGTATGCCCTGATTGTGGTGTTGGTAAAGATATGTTTGAAGAAGAATAGAATTCTTCTTTAATACAAGTAAATAAATAAGAGACAACGGCGTTTCGACTAAAATTTGAGGAATTCTCAAATAGTCATATGCCGTTTTTTTTAAAAGGAGAAAGTGTAATGAAGATAAAAAGAACTAGGGAAGAAATTATCGAAATTGTAAAAGAAGAAAATGTAAAATTTATTAGATTACAATTTACAGATATATTTGGTATGTTAAAAAATGTTGCCATAACGTCTGATCAACTAGAAAAGGCTTTAGATAATCAATGTATGTTTGATGGTTCATCAATTGAAGGTTTTGTTAGGATTGAAGAATCTGATATGTATTTATATCCAGATATTGATACTTTTGTTATATATCCTTGGAGACCACAAATTGGTAAAGTGGCCAGATTAATCTGCGATGTTTATACCTCAGAAGGCAAACCTTTTGAAGGTGACCCTAGATATGTATTAAAACGAGCCATTAAACGAGCAAAAGATATGGGATTTGATCAGTTTAATGTGGGACCAGAATGTGAGTTCTTTTTGTTTTTAACAGACGATGAAGGCAATCCAACTACAATTACACATGACAATGCAGGATATTTTGACTTAGGACCAATTGATTTAGGTGAAAATGCTAGACGTGATATGAGTATGGTTTTAGAAGATATGGGATTTGAAATAGAAGCATCTCACCATGAAGTAGCTCCTGGACAACATGAGATTGATTTTAAGTACACAGATGCACTAACAGCAGCTGATGCTATTTTAACATTTAAATTAGTGGTAAAAGTAATTGCACAGCGGCATGGGCTTCATGCAACTTTCATGCCTAAACCAATCTTTGGAATAAATGGCTCTGGAATGCACACAAACATATCCCTATTTAAAGATGATAAGAATGCTTTTTGTGATGATAATGATGAAAATGGATTAAGTAGCGATGCTTATCATTTTATTGGAGGTTTAACAAAAAACATTGGTGCAATTACAGCACTTACAAATCCAATAGTAAATTCATATAAGAGACTTGTACCTGGATATGAAGCTCCAGTATATGTTGCGTGGTCAGGAAAAAACAGAAGTCCTTTAATTAGAATACCTGCTGTTAGAGGTAGTTCAACAAGAGTGGAATTAAGAAACCCTGATCCTTCATGTAATCCTTACTTAGCATTAGCAGGAATTTTACATGCAGGCCTTGATGGTATAAAGAATAAGATTGAACCTCCTGCAGCTGTTAATAAAAACATATATGAAATGTCAGAAACTCAACGTAAAAAGCATAAAATTTATTCGCTACCTTCTAATCTGTATGAAGCTATTACTACTATGCAAAAAAGCCAGTTAGTAAAAGAAGCTTTAGGAGAGCATGTTTTTACAAAGTATGTTGATGCTAAATTAGATGAATGGAATCAATATAGAACAAAAGTAACGTCTTGGGAATTAGAACAATACTTAACAAAGTATTAGGTGATATTATGCCATTAGAAATAAAACTTAATGATATAGTTGAATTAAAAAAACCTCATCCATGTGGAAGTAATCTTTGGAAGGTTCTAAGGGCGGGAGCAGATTTTCGCATACAATGTGAAAGATGTCAGCATAAAGTAATGATACCTAGAGTAAAACTTGAAAAACGAATTAGAAAAATTAATGGGGAGAAAACCTAATGAAGATTAACAAACGATTTTTAGCAGTCGATAATGTATGTGCATGGCCACAAATTAGAATAAATGATATTAATCAAATTTTCATGACAGGGTTTAATCAACCGTGCCACGGTAAGACAGAAGGAGATGTTAATTGTTGGGTTAGTGATGACTTAGGAGAGTTTTTCCCATATAAAGGAACACCCGTTTTACATCAACCAACAACCAATAGAATGAATCATTGTTCAGGTTTTGCTCATAATGGAGATTTCTTAACCATTGTTAGTGGATATACTAATCGCCCAAAGGATAAAATTTATGAAGGTAAAGAGTATCATACAAAGATATTTTCAAAATCCAAAACTCTTGTACCAATAATAGCTAGATCAAAAGATGGTGGAAAAATTTATGAGAATACACCTTTGCAGTTTGAGGCAAATGCATCGATTATCCCATTTGGTGAAATTATTCAAATTAAAAATAATACGCTTATGTGCAGTGTGTATTTAGTAGGGACTAAAGAAACAAAATCTTTTGAAAAAGGAAAACGTCAAGCAGGAGTATTAATTAGTTATGATGATGGGTTCACGTGGAATGATTATTATTTAATTGATGAAGGTCTTAATGAAACAAGTATAGCTAATCTTGGCGAAAAAATAATTGCTGTGTCTAGAACCGCAAAAAATCAACGATTAGTATTATACTCTTCACTAGATGGTGGGAAAACATGGCAATATCAACAAGATATTAGTTTATTAAATCAAATTCCTGCTTCTTTAACAGTTTTAAATGATAAGCGAATTCTAGTTACATATGGTTGTCGTAATAATATTAAAAATATTTCATATAGAATAGGAGATGACCAAGCTAAGAATTTTGGAGAACCCACAATATTACAAGTAATTGGAACAGATTCTGATATGGGATATCCTTCAACTATTCAATTAGATGATGGTACACTTGTAACTGCCTATTACACTAGCAAAGACGTTCATCATGATAGATATCACATTGGAATTATAAAATGGTCACTCTAATTTTCAAAAATCAATTGACAAATAGGGTTATTCCTATTACAATAATTCTTGCCGTATTTAGGTGAGGGCGCATAGCTCAGCTGGGAGAGCACCTGCCTTACAAGCAGGGGGTCATAGGTTCGAGCCCTATTGCGCCCACCAATACGCGCGCTGATGTAGCTCAGATGGTAGAGCAGCTGATTTGTAATCAGCAGGTCGGGGGTTCGATTCCGTCCATCAGCTCCATAAAAAAGTATTAAGAGAAATCTTAGTGCTTTTTTTTACATTGTGATACAATTAATTAATGGAAAATGCAAACCAAGTAAAACTATTGAATATGTGTATGATTTATGATGAAAAAAGGGATATGGTGCTTACACAACATAGGGTGAAAAATACATGGCCTGGTTTTACATTCCCCGGAGGAAAAGTAGAACATGGTGAAAGTTTAGTTCAATCTACCATAAGAGAAGTTAAGGAAGAAACAGGGTTAGATGTTGATAAATTAAAGTTATGTGGGATTGTTCACTGGTATAATAGTAAAACTCATGATAGATGGATGGTGTTTTTGTATAAGACTAATTCATTTATTGGGCAATTATTAATAAACCCAATTGAAGGGGATGTAACTTGGGTATCACTTGATGAGTTTAAGAAGTTACCCTTATCCAGTGGAATGAAAGACTATTTATCATTATTTCTTAAAGATGAGCTTTCTGAATTATATAATACATGGGATGAAGAGATACAAGATGAATTTCAATTATTCTAACGAAAACAAAAAACTTATAAAAAATAATAAAGAAGAAATAAAGTGGATTAGTGCAGTATTAATAGGTTACCTAATTATTAGTCAGCTTATTCTTTTTAATGGACGTATTCCAAGTTCTTCTATGGTTAAAACATTACAAATAAAAGATAGAATATTAGCAAACAGATTAGCATATATAATAAATAAACCTGAAAGAGGAGACATTGTAATATTCCCTCATCCAGATCAAAGCGAAAAATATCTAATAAAAAGAGTAATAGGATTACCAGGTGAAATAATTAGTGGGAATGGTGGTCTTGTATATATTAATGGGCAACCATTAGAAGAACCTTATGTAATTGGGCCTATGGCTGGTGGTTTTGGACCAATTACAATACCTAGTGATGGTTATTTTATGATGGGTGATAATAGGAATTTTTCATCAGATGCTAGAATGTGGTTACAACAGTTTGTTTATAAGAAAGATATAATTGGTAAAGCTATGTTTGTATATTATCCAACGTTTCAGAAACTGCCATGAGTGTATAATAAGTTATGATATACTTATTAGTATAAAATAAATGGAGGAATAAATATGGTTAAGCACATCGTAACTTGGAATTTTTTAGAACAGGCTGCTGGAAATGATAAAAAAACAAACATGTTAATTGCTAAAGAACTTTTTGATGATTTATTAGGAAAAGTACCTTCAATAAAACATATTGAAATTGGGTTTAACTTTAATATACTTGATGAAGCAAAAGATGTTGCCCTATATTGTGAATTTGAGGATAAAGAAGGATTAAAAGCATATCAAGTTCATGATGAACATCAAAAGGTAGCAGCTTTTATTAGAAGTGTTACTAAAGATAGAACTATGACAGATTATGAGTACTAAAAATAGAATAACATTGATAAAGAGGTAAGTTATGGGAATTGGTGGAACAATATATAATGTGATGATGTTACCCCTTGAAGGATTGAAATTACATCATCTTCGCAAACAATTAGTTACACAAGCAAAAGGGATAGTACTTGAAGTTGGTGCTGGAACTGGTGTAAATGTTTCATATTATAATTTTGATCAAATAGAAAAATTGATTATAACGGACTTATCACTTACACATCATAAATCTTGTGTAAAAAAAGCTGATAGTAAAATAACTTGTTATGAAGAGAGTGTTGAACAATTATCATTAGAAGATAATAGTGTGGATATGGTTATATTTACTTTGGTGTTTTGCTCTGTTAGCAATCCTGAAAAAGGGTTAAGCGAAGTTAGACGAGTATTAAAAGAAAAAGGTAAAATTATTTTTATTGAACATGTTCTTCCAAAAAAAGAAAAACCAAAAAAACTTTTTAATTTTCTTAATAAAGGTTGGATGAAAATGTCAAGCAACTGTCATTTGAATAGAGAGACTATTGAAACAATAGAAAATGCTGGATTTAATGTAACCTTAGTGGCGGATGGTGTTTTTTCAGCAGGATGGGCAACTAAAAAAGAAGGATAGAATGAAGAATCTTCATAGTCATTTATTACAAGCAAAGAAAAAGCCTGCTTTATATGAGGTATATACAAATGAGATTTTATGGAACGATTTGCATATTTCTAAAAAGATGCTACAATTCCATTTATCAGACAGCAGTGAAGCTGCATCTAGAAACAAAGAATTCATAGAAAAATCAATATTATTTATTATAAATGAACTATCACTAAAAAAAGGTGACAGTATTATAGATTTTGGATGTGGTCCTGGATTATATACTCATTCTCTAGCTAAGTTAGGGTTTATTGTAACAGGAGTTGATTTTTCATTAAATTCATTAGAGTATGCAAAAGTAATGGCTAAAAAAGATAAATTAGATATTGATTATATTGAACAAAATTACTTATCCTTTTCTCCAAAAACAACTTATGATGTAGCTTTACTTATTTATTGTGATTATTGTGCACTTAATATATCTCAACGAAAAAAACTATTATCTAATATAAATAAATCATTAAAGGTAGGTGGAGATTTTTTCTTTGATGTATTTTCTATAGTTGCATTTAAACAACGTGAAGATATTACAAGATTCGGTAGAAATCTTATGGATAATTTTTGGTCTAAAAATGCTTATTTTTGTTTTGCTAATAGTTTTACTTATGAAAAAGAAAAAGTTCATCTTGATAAATATGAAATAATTGAAAAAAACAGACAATTTATAGTTTACAACTGGCTAAAGTATTTTACAGTTGATGAAGTGAAAAAAGAGTTAATAGATGCAGGTTTTTTGGTTAAAGGAGTATTTAGCGATGTAGCTGGTAAACCATTTGATTTAAATGAACCTGTCATAACATTCCACTGTCAAAAAAATTAAGAAATATAGTATAATATAATCCTAAGGGATTAACGGGAGGAATTATGTTTATTAGAAGTGATTTAAAAGATCGTGCAAAGGTAATTTTAAGAACATCATATTGGTACGCATTATTAGTTAGTTTTATTCTTTCACTTTTCGGGTCAAGTGGTGGATGGAGTTCTGGTTTTCCAAAAGCGGAGAATAGCTCATTTAGTAATATTGATTTTAGAATATTAGGATTTATACTAGGGCTTATAACGATTGCTAGTTTATTTGCCCTTTTGCTAAGAATATTTTTAGGTTATCCACTTGAGGTATCAGGAAGAAAGTTTTTTGTAGAGAATGCTCGCGGAAAAACTGACTTAAATTATTTAGGGTACTCTTTTAAAGAAAATCGATACTTACAGTTTGTTAAAGTTATGTTTTTAAAAAATCTATTTATTTTAGGTTGGACATTGTTATTTATTATTCCAGGGATTATAAAAACATATGCATACAGAATGGTTCCATATATTTTAGCAGATTACCCAGAAATGGATTATCGTGAAGCACTTAGAATGAGTAATGATATGACCATGGGTGTAAAATTGGATATTTGGGTTTTAGATTTATCCTTTATAGGATGGTACTTACTTGGAATGCTTGCTTGTGGGATTGGTGTAATTTTTGTAGTACCTTATCATGAGGCAACTAATGCAGAACTATATATCAAGTTACTTGATTTATATAATAAGAAAAACCATAACAATGTAACTGAAGAAGATGATGATATTGTTCTAGATAATCAGACTTTTTAGTGGAGATTTAGATGGAAAAGAGAACTGTAATATGCCTTTTTCCCAATGAGCGAATAAGGCGAATTGAAGGATTTAGGCAAAAATATATTAATCATCCTGGTAAAGATGTCCCGTTTCATATTACATTATTAAATAATTTTTATGATAAAGATAAAATAAATGAAGAAGTTAATCAAAAGCTTTTTAATGTTGCAAGTCAAATTAAACCTTTTACATTTGAAGCGGTACCAATTTCCACATTTCCAACTACTAATGTTATTTATTTAAGTCCAATTCCTGTAACACCAATTGAAGAATTAGTAACTAGATTGTGTGAAGCTTTTCCTGAGTTTTCACATGACAAAAAATTACCTGTTTTTCATATGACAATAGCATATAATTATCCAGACAATTTAAAAGATCGAATTATAAGTAAATTCTTAGATAAATTTGGGAATAAACGTATTCCTTTGACTGCAGGTAGAATTGGGATATGTATACAAGAGGAAAGTGGATGGAAAGAATACTTATCATTTAAATTAGGAGAGTATGATGAAAGCTATAATACATAAAACCCCGATTAATGGATTTACATTAAAACATGCAGAGCGTGAAGATGTTCCATTAATTCTATCTTATATAAAAAAATTAGCAGCTTATGAAAATTTGTTACATGAAGTAACTGCCACTGAAGAAATTTTATTAGAATCACTTTTTATTAAAGAAGCAGCACATGTTTATATTGCTTATTATTTAGAACAGCCAATAGGATATATGTTGTATTTTTATAATTTTTCTACTTTTAATGGAAAACCAGGAATATACCTAGAAGACTTATATATTGACGAGCCCATGAGACATAAAGGCTTTGGCAAAATCATGTTAGGGTTTTTAGCAGAACTTGCAATTAAAAACGATTGTAAAAGATTAGAATGGGCATGTCTTGATTGGAATCACCCTACCATTGATTTTTACAAAAAAATGAATAGTCAACTATTAGATGATTGGACGGTATATAGATTGACAGGTGAAAAATTAATTAGTTTAGCTCAGTCATATTCAAAAGATAAATGATACTAAAAATATTAGTAAATAAATTAAATGTATTACTAAATTTAGCGAGTAAATATGGTAATATAAAGGCACTATATAAACAAGGGGTAAAATGATGTATCAAGTAGATTATAAGTTGGCAAGAGAACAAGCAGGATTTTCTTACTATATTAGCAATGGAGTAGGTGCACTAGCAGAGATTGCTGGACTATCACATTATGACATTTATACAGATTACAAAGCAGGCATTAAGCTTTATAGCGATGAAACAGTAAAAAAACTTGATGAAATGTTTGATAATAAATTACGTCATATATCTCCTGCAACTGGTCATATTTCATATGGACACATTAGTTGTCTTGGAATGGAACTAGTGTTCCCAAAAGAGGGAGAAGTTAATTATGTTCATGAAGATAAAAGTTTAGACGAGTGGATAAAAATCTTACAAAAAGAAATTATTTTATCACCATTAGCTCACAAACAATTAATTTATAAAGAAAAATTACAAGATGCATTTCCTGATAAACAAGTTAGTTGGACATTTGGTTATGAAGGTCCAATAACAACAGCTTATGAATTACGTGATATGAATATTTTTTATGATGTTTATGATAAACCTGAAAAAATAAAAGAATTCTTATATGCTTTAACAGATAATATTGTTAGGTATATGAAAGTTTATGCTAAGTATAATAATCGTGATGAATTTTCACATGAAGGCACAGGGATGTGTGATGATATTGCTTCTATGTTTCCACCTGATTTATGGGATGATTACGTACTACCTTATTGGAATCAATATTATAATGGAATGACAGACGGAAAGAGATTTTTACATGCAGAAGATTTAAATTTTAAGCATGTAAAAAAACTAGAAAAAGCTAATATTCATTTATATGATCCTTCCGTGTCGCCAAAATTAAATCCAGAATTAATACGAGATAATTCAAGAGTTCCGTTTAAATGGAGGATGAATGGATATTATTACAATGATTTAACAGTTCAAGAAGTAAGAGATTGGGTGTTTAAAGCTGTTGCAGATAATGCAAGTGAGATTTTTTCAATTGTTACTTATCAGCAATTAAACGAAGAAGGCAGAAAAAAAGTACTAGCTTTAGAAGATGCATGTAGAATTAGCAAGGAAATGTTAGATAAAGGGGCAAAAAGAAGTGATGTTGCAAAACTAGTTTCTAAAGCAGGAAAAAAGAAGTTTTGGGATGAGTGGAAGGCTTAAAGTAAAGAGTATGGAGAACCAGTATGTATAAAGTAAATTATGAAACTGCAAGGAAAGAAAGAAAATTCAGTTATTTCATATCAAACGGTGTTGATGCATTAGCTAAGATGGCCGGATTGTCTCATCATGAAATCTTTACAGATTATAAAGCAGGAATAAAGTTATATGACAATGAGAATGTCAACAAAGTAAATGAAATGTTTAATAATAAATTAAGAGATGTACAACCTTCAACAGGGCATATTTCTTATGGACACATAAGTTGTTTAGGAATGGAACTTGTATTTCCAAAAGATGGAGAGGTAAATTATATACGTGAGAAAAAAAGTCTTGATGAATGGATGATAATTCTTAAAAGAGATATTGAATTATCAGACTTAGCAATAAAACAAATCAAATACAAGGAAAAACTTCAAGAGGCTTTTCCAGGTAGAAAAATAGCATGGACGTTCAGTTATGAAGGACCAATGACTACAGCATATGAATTAAGAGACATGGATGTATTTTATGATGTGTATGATCAACCTGGAAAGTTAAAAGAATTTTTATATATTTTAACTGATAGTATAAGCAGATATGCGAAGATATATAAAAAAATGAATGGACCAGGAGAAATATTCGATAATGGTTGGGGGCTGTGTGATGATGTTGCAGCCATGTTCTCACCTGGGCTTTGGGACGAATATGTTATACCTCATTGGGATCAGTTCTTTAGTAGTATGACAAGTGGAACTCGCTATTTACATTGCGAGGACATGGATTACAAACATGTGAAATATCTTGAAAAAGCTAATATTTTCACATATGATCCTGCTGTTTCGCCAAAACTTAATCCTAAGTTGATACGTGATAATTCAAGAGTTCCCTTTAAATGGAAGTTGAATGGATTTTACTATAATAATATGACTACTCAGGATGTAAGAGATTGGGTGTTTAAATCAGTTAAAGATGGTGCAAGCGAACTTTTTTCAAATATCACTTACCAGCTTTTAAATGATGAGGGAGCAAAAAAAGTTCTTGCGTTTGATGAATCTTGTAGAATAAGTAAGGAAATGCTAGCTAAGGGTGCTAGTAGAGAGGACTTTGGGAAAATGGTTTCCAAAGAAGGTAGAGAAAAATTCTGGGAGAATTGGTATGAATAGAAATTATTATAAAACAGCATTTAATTGGGTAGCACCAGTTGTAGTTGTTGTTATTATCCTAACAGGAGAAATATTTGAAGGACTAACAGTTTTAGTAGCTTACCTTATTTATAGATTTATTGATGAAAAAGATAAGATCAAATCATATTATGGTAAAAAAGCATATCAAAAGGGACACTATAAAAAAGCTGTAAAACTATATGCGAAAGCTTTTAAAACAAATAAAGCAGAACCAAAAGTGTGTATTTCATATTGTTATAGTTTGTTAGTAACGGGGCAAATTGATAAAGCTAATGATGTTCTTTTACTTATCAAAAACATGAAGGGTATTGAAGTTATTAAATCACAAATACTTATTTGTGAAAGATTAATCTTATATAAAGGAGAAAATAGATTAATTAAAGCGATAATGGACTTAGAACGTGCAGAGCAAGATTTGAAAACAACTTCATATTATAATATTTTAGGCAAACTATATATTGAAAACAACGATTATACTAAAGCTAAAACATTTTGCGAGGATGCATATAGATATAATAAAGAGGATGTTCATGTAATTGAAAATTTATTAAGAACATATTGTTTATTAGAAGATTATGAGCGAGCTTACAAAGTAACTCCAATATTGATTAAAAAGAAGCCATATACCGATAATGCATTTTATTATATGGGTTTAGCTTATGAAAAGAACAATGAACAAGTTAAAGCAGATAAAATGTATAAAAAAGCTGAAAAATGTGAAAAAACAATATTTTCTTATTCAAATAAATAAGTTGGTGTAAAATGAAAAAAGTACTTAAGTTTTTAGCAAAATATGCAATTATTGTATTAGGGTGCCTAGTAGGTGCTGCTGGAATTAATATTTTTATGATTCCATATAATATTGCACCTGGGGGAATAACTGGTATTGGAACAATTATATACTCCTTAATTAACCAAATCATTCCATTAGGTGTAATAATATTAGCAATAAATATTCCTTTATTTATTGTTGGGTTGATTATTTTAGGAAAAAAAGCAATTGCTAGAATTTTATTTGCAACGATTGCTTTTTCTGTTTTAATTGACTTAACAGAAAAAATTCTAATGGATGTAGCTAAAAATTATGTTGAAGTAGGGGGAGAAATTGACTTATTGTTATTTGCACTTTTTGGAGGTGCAATAGCAGGGGTAGGTCTTGGTGTTGTTTATCGTTATAACACAAATACTGGTGGAGTAGATTTATTAGCAGATATTTTACGAAAAAAAGGTGTTCACTTAAGTATGGGACAGGCTATATTAATTTTTGATACTTTAATTGTTATTACAGCTGGTATTGTTTATAACAGTGTTCTTCTTGCAATGTATGCATTGATTTCCATATTAGTCTTTTCTAAAGTTGTTGATTTAATACTAGACGGAATAGGTTTTGCAAAAGGTTTGTATATTATTTCTGATAAAGCGCCACTAATAGCACATGCTATTTTACATGAAATGGACAGAGGAGTAACTGGTATAAAAAGTATTGGTAAATACACTAATACAGAACGAGAAATGCTATTTTGTATAACAAGACCAAAACAAGTAGCAGCTATTAAGAAGATTATAAAAGATATTGATCATGATGCTTTTGTGGTATTAACAGATGTAAGAGAAGTATTGGGAGAAGGCTTTCAAGGTTTTGACATTACATAGTCATATCGGTATACTATATGAGAAAATAAACGAGTAAAAC
>JAUUZV010000199.1 GCA_030592085.1 Clostridia bacterium
ACTTTGACTATAAGCACCTATTACTTGTCCTAAACCTGTTTCTCTTATAGCTTTCACATGCCAATTTGCAATTGAACCTGTTCCCATAATTCCACAATTAATCATTAGTTTCTCCTAAAAAAGACGACTCACTATTATTTAGGGAGTCGTAATTTTTTAATAATTATTTTTTTATTTCTCTATTATATATTCTACTCTTACTAATCGTTGCTTTTCTCCGTTGATTTGGTTAATTAGAAAATCTGATTGATCAAATACAATTCTAAATCTATCGATTGAAAGTTTTTGAATATCAGTATATCCACTACCAGAACCAGTATAAACATCAATAGGTTCTGAAAAACGATCATTATGGAAATACCGCATCTTAATATCTCGTGTACCATAGGTGCAAATAACCTTATCGCCCATTTTAAGTAATTGTGGACTAACACCATGATTATCTAAAACATAATGTTTAAAATGTTTTTGAGTATGATCTGATAATGAATATATTAACGGTCCCCCTGTACGATATACAGCTAGTATTCTACCATCATCTAGAAAAACTAAACTACCTTCACATGGGCCTTCTGAAAATGAACTATTTTCTATTCCTAAATGACAAAATGGGTTCCATGATTCACCTTTATCATGTGAAGTCATAATCATATTAATATATTTATCTTCACAAGTTCCATATGCAATAACAAATAAGTTTTCTTCGTTATCTTCTACTATATTACCCCACATATATGCATAATCATCATCAATTGAAATGCCATAAACATCACATCGACTTTTTATCCAATTCTTCCCCTTATTATTAGAACGAAGGATATAACCATAATAGTCATTTACTCCTTTTTTTAAACGATAACGATGAGAAATCATAGATCCATCTTTTAAGGTAGTCCTAAACCACCTTAACCTTGGTTCTGCTCCAAGACCTTCCCATTGCATCCAAGTTTCTCCTTGATTAATTGACTTAGCACATTTTACAAAATCACCACCAGGTACCCCATGTGGTCCTTCTCGATAAGTCATATACCACTCTTTATCACTCTTTTCATACAAAAAAGGAAAGTGTAACTCTGTGGTTTTACTTTGCATTATTGTTTTATAACTTAATTGCTTAATTCCCATAATATACTCCCAAAAAAATTATACATCAATTGTCTACTAATTTAAAGTATGATATAATGAAACGAACATTTGTTCGAGGTAAAAATGAGTACTATACTTCACATCGATTGTAATAATGCTTTTTTATCATGGGAAGCTACATATCAGTTAACTAAAGGAGTTACCAAAGATATAAGAAGGGTTCCTTCAGTTATAGCAAGTAATCCATCAAATAGAATTGGTATTGTGTTAGCCTGTTCGTATCCTGCCAAAAAATTAGGTATAAAAACTGCAATGACTATAAGTCATGCAATGCAAAAATGTCCCAATTTACTTGTTTTTCCTCCCGATTATGATACATATATCACATGTTCAAATGAATTATGCCAATTACTTTACTCTTATACCCCTCTTGTTGAGCGTTACAGTATTGATGAATGTTTCATTGATGTTGGTAAATTAACAAAAAATCCTATTACTTTTGCAGATGAAATTAGAGAAAATATTTATAAAACATTAGGATTTACTGTTAATATTGGTATTTCAAACTCAAAATTATTGGCCAAAACAGCTTCTTCATTTGCTAAACCAAATAAAACTCATTCCTTATTTACACACGAACTAGAAAAAAAGTACTATCCATTACCTATCTACAACTTATTTATGGTTGGTATGAAAACTTGTATTAAGCTATATAAGTTAGGTTATAAGACAATCGGACAAGTTGCAAGAGAGCATCCAGATGTACTTAAACAACATTTTAATCTATTTGGCCTATTATTATGGAATTATGCAAATGGAATTGATCACTCAAACGTTAATCCAGAATCGAGGGATCCAAAAGGGATTGGTAATGCTCTTACTTTACCTGAAGACATTAGCAATAAAGAAACTCATCTATTACATCCTTTCTTATTATCTCTAAGTGAGCGTTGTGCTTATCGATTACGGTCAATAGGTATGGTTTCACGCACTATTCAACTTGGCATAAAAACAGATGATTTTAGATATCAATTACATCAAAGAAAAGGTGATGTATATACAGATCAAACTAATAAAGTATATACTATTGCTAAGAAACTACTTTTTGAAATGTCAATTACTAAACCAATTAGGCATGTTCAATTAAGATTAAGTAGTTTAACTAAGAATGATAGTTATCAAATAAATCTTTTTGAAAAAGAAAATTATTTAGATGTTTCTTTAGATAATCTGAGAAATAGATATGGTGAACATATTATTAAAAGAGCTACTTTTATTCATTCTGGCATTGACCATATGTCCGAGTCAACACACAAAGATTATCCAAAAATAAAAAGCAATATTCTAGGAGGAAATTAAAATGTGTGGAAGATATATCATATTTACATCTGAAGAATATAGAGAAATGAAAGCTATTCTTAAAGAAATTGAAAAACATTTTAAATCTGGAATAGGTGTTAATAATGCTTATGAGGTTTTTCCAGGTACCATGGTACCTTCAATAAAACCAATGAATAATCGCTATGAATATACAATGACCAAATGGGGATTACCCATGTATAATTCAAAGAAAATTATTATTAATGCTCGTAGTGAAACAATTAATGAAAAGCCAATGTTTCACACTTTAAAACCATTAGTATTTCCTGCTAATGGATATTTTGAGTGGAGTGATAAAATAAAATATTTATTTAAATCAAATGATTTAAAAACTATATACTTCGCAGGTTTATATGATAACAATAACAATTCAGTTATTATCACTACTAAAGCTTCTAATAATGTTAGTGAAATACACGATAGAATGCCCGTTATATTAACTAAAGATAATGCAAAAAAATGGATTCAATCAAAAGACCATTCTCTATTACTTCCATATTTGAATTTAAAATATATTAAATCTGCATAAAAAAAGAGCTGTCTCAACTCTTTTTAATGTTTTCCTAGAGACAGCTCATTTAATCATATTATTATTATGAAGGGTCTGGTGTTGAATCAATATTAACAGATGCTGATAATGAACCATCTTTTAATGTGATAGTAAATATTCCTTCTGCTAACTCGTCACCAAATGTTATAGTAAATGCTAAGTAAGCATTTTCATACTCTTCTACACTTGTAAATGTTACTCCATCTGTAAAGAAGTGAACCTCTCCTACATACTCACCTATAACAGGATCACTAGCAAGACGTTTTCCATATTGGTCTTTAATTACTAAGTTACTACCTGTTGTGTAATCTTCCCAATCTTCTTCGCCATTAACTAAATCACCATCTTCAATATAGTACATTTCTGCTGCATATGGGTCTTCGCTTATAAGAGTTAATTCTGTTGTAGCGACTATTTCACCATTTATCCATGCTTTCATCATTACTGTACCATCAAAATCATTTTCATGGTCTAAATCATATACTGTAGCTGCAAATGGATAATCATTATCATAACCATAATCAAATCCTACTGCACCTACAATAGAGAATGTAATTACATCAATAATATCTGGAATTCCATCATCATTATCGTCTACTAATTGTACAGTTTGTCCTGTTGCAGTTTTTCCTACAAATAATATAGCTTCATCATAAGCAGATTGCCATACTTCAACAAAACTCTCTTGTCCAAATGCATTCCAGTCATCTCCTGAATATAGAACGCCATCACTGTCCACTGTCATTTCGATTGTAACGATAGCAGTTGCTGAAACGTTTTCTAAACTAAATGGTAGAACTGATACATCAATTCTTGAACCATCATCATTAATATATACATTAAATACATCTGTTCCTACTGGACCATCAGCTTCAAAAGTATATCCGCCATATCCACCTAATACTGTAAAGTTATCAGCGCTTTCGCTTGTTACTTCTATATGATAATTACCTTCTAGTTCATCTGCTCTACCATATTGGTCAACAACAGTAGCATCTTCATCATATAATCCTACCCAAACACCTGATTGAACTGCATCAACTAAATCAATTGCTGTAATTGTTGTTGGAACTGCTACTGGATTAACTACTACGTCAAATGATCCAACTAATGTTCCACCAAAGTAATAATATACTGTAACTGTTCCAGCGCCTGTTGGGATAACTGTAACTTCTCCATCAGTAATATCAAAATCAGCAGCGTCAATTATAGAACTATTTGATGTTGCAAAATCAACATCATCTACTTCAAAGTCATTACCATATTGGTCTGTTCCTGATTCGTCAAAAGCTAATACTTCACCAACATATCCGTCACCTTCAGGTCCTGCTATTACAACAGCATCTAACTCTGCTTCGCCATAAATAGTTATTGGAGCTGAATTAGTA
>JAUUZV010000097.1 GCA_030592085.1 Clostridia bacterium
ATGATATACAATTCAAAAGAGTTATTAATGAACCAAAAAGGGGAATTGGAAAAACTACTATGACTCGAGTAGAGCAAATTGCAATCATGGAAGGAAAATCACTATTTGAAATTGTATCTAAATCTAATGAGTATCAAGTGTTAAAATCGGCAACTGATAAATTGCAGAAATTTACAAAAATGATTGAAGGGCTAAAAGAAACTGAAAAAACTGGAACACTAGAAGCGTTATACGATCAAATTATGGATCAAACTAATATAATTGGAAACTATAATTTAGAAAATACAATTGAAAGCAGAAGTCGAATTGAAAATATTAAAGAATTAAAAAGTGCTATTGTTAACTATGTAGATGATTTTTTTGAAGAACATGGAAATGAAGCTAAATTAGAAGATTTTTTAGCTGCTTGTACATTAGCAACAGATCAAGACAATAAACAACAGCAAAAGGAAGTTACAATTATGACCTTGCATGCTGCAAAAGGTTTAGAATTTTCCGTGGTATTCATAACTGGTATGGAAGAAGGGTTATTTCCAAGTATGATGTCTTTTGAATCAGAAAGTAAAATTGAGGAAGAAAGAAGATTATGTTATGTGGGGATTACTAGAGCTAAAGAAAAGCTTTACCTTTTAAATGCTAGTGAGAGAACTATTTATGGAAAAACACAACATCATCCTGATTCTATATTTCTTGATGAAGTTCCAATGAATCTAATTGATAGAAATCAGAAAAAAGCGAAAAATAAAAATATTGTTTTTCATCCTAAGAATAAAGCAACACATATAAGCATTACACGTGGTGGAAAAGCCATAGATATTGCAGGATACAAAGCCATACAAGGAGAGGTTCTTGATGTTAGTGTAGGAGATAGGATACTTCATAAAAAATATGGTGAAGGAACAATTGATAAAGTATCAGGAGATAATAACGATAAAGTTTATGAAATCATATTTGATATGGGTGAAAAAAAACGGTTTATGGCAGCGTTTACAAAACTAAAAAAAATATAATTTTAAATTTATTGTATTTTTGATAGACTATATATGAAAGGAAATAAAATGAAATATTTTAAACGTTTACCTGGAGAAAAAATATACTTATCGCCTATAAATATTGAAGATGTTAATCAATATACAAAATGGCTTAATCAATCAGATATTTTAATTCCATTAGGTCTACAAACTTTATTATTATCTTTAATAAAAGAGAAAGAAAAGTTAGAAAGTTATGCTAAGAGTAATGATAGTTATAATTTTTCAATTATAAAAAAAGATAGCGATGAATTATTAGGAAATATTTCCTTATTTTTCATTAATCAAATTCATCAAGAGGCAACCATAGGATTGTTCATTGGAGAAAAACATAATAGAGGTAAGGGTTATGGCAAAGAAGCCATGTTATTAATATTAGATTATGGTTTTAATTTTCTGAATTTACATAATATAAAGTTAGAGGTATTTGAGTTTAACAAAGCTGCAATTTCTTTATATGAAAAAATAGGATTTAAGACATTTGGGATTAGACATGAAACTCATTACTTAGATAACAAGAGATACAATCAACATTATATGGAAATTATTAAAAGTGATTTTACTAGTAAATATATAAAAAGAATAGACTAAAAAACAAAGGATAAAAATATGAGTACACAAGTATATTTAATTAGACATGGGGAGACCATGTGGAATAAAGAACGAATTGTTCAAGGACATCTAAATTCAGAATTATCAAGTGAGGGAAGATCACAGGCAAAAGCAGTAGGCGAAAAATTAAAAGATTATAACTTTGATGTTATTTATTCATCTGATTTAGACAGAGCTATTGATACAGCCAATTGTATTAATAAACATCATAACCAAGTTATTATTCTAGATGAACTATTGAGAGAAAGAAGTCTTGGTGTGTTAGAAGGAAAAAACTGGAATACAATTAGAAAAAATCATAAAGAAGCAGGAGATATTTATCATTCAGAGGATATGAATAGTGAAATACCTGGTGGTGGTGAAAGTAAAACTCAATTTGCAAATCGTGTTAAGATATTTATGGATAAAATAGCTGTTCAAGAAGAAGGGAAAAAAGTTCTGATTATTACACATGGTTGGTATATTATATATTTTATTAACACTGTTTTAGGAATGTCACATGAAGAAAAGAGTAGGCTTCATTATGTAAGGAATGGATCAATAAGTAAGGTTATATATCAAAAAGGAGAATGGTTCTTAGAGAAATTTAATACTTAAGTATTTTATTTTGGTCATCTAGCATTGTACCCCAATTAGATATATCTTTAGGAAGAAATTCATATACAACCCATTCAGGATTAATTAAATCTATGATTTGATTAATCCTTTCATCAATAAAGGGAACATGAGTATCAATTTTAGATATATGCTCATAAACATCAATTAATTTTTCCATAAAATCTTTTTTTGTAATTGATATTTCTGCTTTTTTATTATGGTTTTCTCTTATATAAGGTGCAAAACTAGATTTATTTAGATGAATACCTTTTATATAAGGTAGAATTTTTTTATTGTTGTTTAAAACATATAACAGATATTTAATGGCCTCATCATATGAGGAGATAGATCTATTAGTTAATAATAAATGAGAAATATCTAAAATAAATCCTTTATTTTCATAATTTATTTGGTCAAGAAAATATATTGCTTTTTTTGAATCTAAGAAAGTTAAACCTGGTGACCATAAATTTTCGAAAAGTAACATTGGACCATCACCTTTAAATACCTGATTAACAAGTTTAGCGGTTTCATCTAATACGAGCAAATCATCATTTAAAAAGTTTAAGTTATATGTTTCTTCAATGGAAATTTGTGAGACATGGTAAACCATATACTCACAAGATAATTTTTTTGCCATTTCAAATTCTTGATGATACTTATTAATAAATCCATTCTTCTTAGTAAAACCATAATAGTTTTTTACATTTTCATAATTAATAAATTCATCTAATAGTCTTGATTGATTATTAGTCCATAAGTCTAACCACATTGGCCAATATATTAAGTGAAGTCCCTTTACTAAATTAATTGGAATTTCATTAATATTTCCAGGATTATATAAAATTCCTTCAATACCATCAATATTATGTTCAACTAAAAAATCAGTTAGTTTACCATAATCATTATGAAACCAGTCATTAACAATATTTCCTTTAATCGCTACATTCGCTAATATTTTCATTGTCATATTATAACATAAGTTTGTTATCGTTAAATGATAATGATATAATTAAACAAAGATATATGAAGGGAAAAATCATGAATAGTAATGTGAAGGTACTCATAATAGAAGACAATAATGCAGATTGTCAACTAGTAACAGAGTATTTAACTAACTCTAAAAATAATATTTATAATATTACTGATGTTCAATCACTTGAAAAAGGAATTATAAAATTACAAGAAAAACAATTCGATATTATTTTATTAGATTTAAATCTACCAGATTCTAAAGGGATAGACACATATTACAAATTAAGGGAAAAATCTAATATTCCAATTATTATATTAACTAGTAATCAAGATTATCAATTAAGTATTGAAACTATAAAAAAAGGTGCTGAAGATTATATAAATAAAAATAACTTAAGTACCTATTTATTGGAAAAGTCTATTATTTATACTCTTGAGAGGATTGAATATAGGAATAAATTTGAAGAATCAGAGTCAAATGTTACACAATTATTAGAAGCTTCATCTGATGCAATTTATGTTTTAGATAAAGATTATCGTTATGTAGTTATTAATAGTGCAGGGCTTCGCATGATTAATAAAAGGAAAGATGAAGTGATTAATAAAAAGATAACAAGCATCTTTCCTGGTATTGAACAAAGTGCATTCTTTAAAATGTATAAAGAAGTAATGGAAACTAGACAATCTAATTATTTTTCAGATCATTTTACAATTAACGGACACGAAAATTATTATGAAGTAAAAGTAGATCCATCAAAAAATGGGATTTTATGCTTTGCTCGTGACATAACTGAGAGAAGAGAAGAAGAAATAAAATTAGTTGAATCAATGATTCACTTAGAAAAATCAGTTGTTACAACTCTTGAAGTTCTGGCTAATATGGTAGAATTAAAAGACCCATATACGGCAGGCCATCAAAAAATTTGTGCTGAATTATCTAAAGAGATTGCAATTGAATTGGGAATGGACAATGAGCAAATAGAAGGAGTATTCATGGCTGCAAGTATTCATGATATTGGTAAAATATCCATACCTTCATCAATACTAAGCAAACCAACATCATTAAACTATAATGAAATTGTACTAGTTAGAGAACATACAATACTTGGATGTGAATTAGTTAAGAAAATTGATACAAAATGGCCACTTTGTGAAGTTATTTTACAACATCATGAGCGTATTGATGGTTCTGGTTATCCTCATGGAATAAAAGGTGATAAAATATCAATTGAAGCAAAAATTGTGGCAGTTGCAGATGTTATAGAAGCTATGAACGCCCATAGACCATACAGACCTTCATTAGGAATGGAAGCCGCACTTCACGAAATTAATAACCATGTGGGAACATTATTCGATAAAGATGTAGTTAATGCTTGTAATAAAGTTATAGAAAAAGGTCTTATTTCCTTTAAAAATAGTTGACGATTATATTAATAAATAGTATCATAATCGTAACGATTACTATTAAGGGGAATTGATGCAACAGTATAGACATTCAAAAAAGCGAGAACATATTTTATCATATATTAAATCTGTAAAAACTCATCCCACAGCTAATATAATTTATGATGAAATGAAACCTATATTTCCCAATCTTAGTATGGGAACAGTATATAGAAATTTACAGATACTAACCAATCAAGGTAAAATATCTAAATTAGATTTTGGTAGTACCTTTGATCATTATGATGGATATACTAAAGAACACAGTCATTTTGTTTGTACATTATGTCAATGTGTTTATGATATACAAGGTGACTATCCAAATGTAGAACAAGTACAGCTTATAACAACTCATCAAATTGATGGTTGTTTGGTAAAATATTACGGTCTTTGTCAAGACTGTTTAGGAAAAGATGAAAGGAGTAATTAAAATGAAAAAAGGTAGTTTTTATTATTGTGAGATTTGTAATAATCTTGTAAAGGTAATTGATGCAAATGCAGATGCATTAGTATGTTGTGGACAACCAATGAATTTACTTGAACCACATACTCAAGATAGTGGGAAAGAAAAACATGTTCCTGTTATTATTCCAGAAGGAGATAATACTAGAGTTGTTTTAGGAGAGGTACCTCATCCAATGACTGAAGAACATTATATTGATTTTATCCAAGTGGAAACTAATGCTGGTAAAATTGGTATTCAATATGTAAGAGGTCAAGAAAAAGCAGAGGCTGTTTTTAATCTAAAAGCAGAAGAGATTGTTGATGTGGTTGCTTACTGTAATTTACATGGACTATGGATTGTAAAAAATTAATTGTGGAGGAATATAATATGGCTAATTTAAAAGGAACAAAAACTGAGAAAAACCTACAAGAAGCTTTTGCAGGCGAATCACAGGCACGAAACAAATATACTTACTTTTCAAGCGTTGCTAAAAAAGAAGGTTATGTTCAAATTGCAAACTTTTTTGCTGAAACAGCTGATAATGAAAAAGAGCATGCTAAATTATGGTTTAAAGAATTACAAGGTATTGGAGATACAATGACAAACCTTGAAGCAGCAGCAGCAGGTGAGTATGGCGAGTGGACAGAAATGTATCCAAGAATGGCAAAAGATGCTAAAGAAGAAGGATTTAAAAAAATAGCTATGCTATTTGAAGGTGTTGCAGCTATTGAAAAAGAGCATGAAGCTAGATACAATAAACTACGTAAAAATATTAAAGATAATTCTATATTCGTAAAACCTGAAAAAGTTTATTGGAAATGTTTAAATTGTGGACATATTCATTATGGAGAAAAAGCATTGGAAGTTTGTCCTGTTTGTGCACATCCAAAAGCTCATTTTGAAGTATTAGGAAAAAATTACTAAGAATAAATTACATAAAATATAAAAAACCAGGATTTATTCCTGGTTTTTTTATTTTATGATTGACATGGGATTATATTACTGGTAACATAGTGAAATACTTTAACGATTTAACGCTTTAACGCAACAAAGTGAATGGAGGACAAGATGCCAAAATGGAAATATTATAATCCAGAAGGAATGCAAGATAAATTATTTGATAGATGTTTTATTAAAAGAAACTTAGAAAGTAAATTAATACAAGCATTTAAAGACAATGGGTATTATGAAATAGATACACCAGCAATAGAATTTTATGATGTATTTTCTAATGATAGTAAGATTATTTCACCTGAATCATTATTTAAATTTGTAGACGAAAAAGGACGCTTGTTAGCTCTTCGTCCTGAATTAACAATACCAGCAGCTAGAGTAGTGGGAACAAAATTAAAAGATATATCTCTACCAATAAAAATATCTTATCTTGGAAATTGCTATCAGTTTACAGATGTAGGTCCAGGACAACAACGAGAATTCACACAAGCAGGTGTGGAAATATTTGCTACTAATAATCCTTTTTATGATGCTCAAATAATTAAAATGGCCATTGAAACAATAAAACTTGCTGGAATTGATGAATTTACTATTGAATTAGGACAAGTTGAGTTTTTTAAAGGATTAATGGAACAAACAAAGTTTGATGATGAAACTATTGAGTTAGTAAGAACCATGATTGAAGCTAAAGATTATTTTGGTGTTGAAGAGTTACTAGATAGTAAAAAAGTAGATATTAGTATAAAAGAAAAAATATTAAATATGCCAAGTTACTTAGGTGATAAAAAAACGTTACTAAAGTTACAAAAAAGCGATTTAAATATTCGTTCTAAAAATGCTATTACTAACTTACTTAACATTCTAGACATTCTTGAACAATTTGAATTATCCTCATATATATCTGTAGACTTAGGTATGGTTAAGAAACTTAATTATTATACAGGAATGATTTTTAAAGGTTTAACATATGGATTAGGATATCCTATATTAAGTGGAGGACGTTATGATAATTTAAGTGAAATATATGGAAAAGCACTTTGTGCAACAGGTTTTTCCATAGGTATTGATTCACTATTAAATGCATTACAAAGACAGAATAAACAGATTTCTAAACCAAGTATGGACACATTGGTTATGTTTAGTAAAAGTGGTCGTAATAGTGCCATAAATATTGCAAAACAATTAAGAGAACAAGGGTTATCTGTTGATTTAGTTGATGAAAGTGTAACAAGAGAATATGCGAAAATGAAAAATATACCAGGAATAATTCATGTTATAGATGATGAAAATATAAAAATTATTAATTTATTAGAGGATACAACAATTAAAACAACTATTGAACAATTAATGAAAGGGCAATCATCATGAAGTATTTAACAATAGCTTTACCAAAAGGGCGACTGGCAGAATTAACACTTGATATGTTGAAAAATGCTGGTATTAAATGTGAAAGTGCCGATTTAAAATCGAGAAAACTAGTTATTAAAGATCAACAAAATATGATTAAGTTTTTCATGGCAAAACCTTCTGATGTTCCAACCTATGTTGAATATGGTGCAGCTGATTTAGGAGTGGTTGGAAAAGATACCTTATTAGAAGAAAAAAGAAATTTATATGAAGTATTGAATTTAAAGTTTGGTGCTTGTAAAATGTGTGTAGCTGGTCCAAAAGAGCTATTAGGTAAATTGGATTCAATTGTTAATAAGAGAGTAGCGACAAAGTACCCTACAATTGCAAGAGACTATTTTGAAATTGTTAAAAAAGAAAAAATTGAAATTATTAAATTAAATGGTTCTGTTGAATTAGCTCCCTTAGTCGGATTATCTGAAGTAATAGTTGATGTAGTTGAATCAGGTAAAACATTAAAGGAAAATAACTTAGTAGTGCTAGAAGAAATAGCAGATGTTTCTGCTAGATTAGTGGTCAATAAAGTGAGTATGAAAATGAAAAACAAAAGGATTACACAAATTATTGACAGTATGAAAAAGGAATTAACAAAATGATAACTGTTACCACTGATAAAAATATTGTTCTATCTATGATGAAAGACAGAGGACAACTTGATAATGAACAAGTAATAAATCAAGTAGCTACCATGATGTCTGATGTAAGAAAAAATAAAGATAGCGCTATTAAAAAATATACTAAACTTTATGATGGTGTAACAATTGAAAAAGTAATGGTGACTGAAGAAGAAATAAAAAATGCTTATGAGACCATTGATAATGATTTTTTAACGATAATTAGACAGGCAATCAAAAATATTACTGAATATCATGAAAAACTAACTCTTAAATCATGGCAGTGGGAGAAAGAAGAAGGGATTACTCTTGGCCAAAAAATCACACCACTTGAAACTGTTGGGATTTATGTACCAGGAGGAGTGGCACCTTTAATCTCATCAGTACTTATGAATGCAATTCCTGCAAAAGTTGCAGGTGTAAATAAGATTATTATGTGTACTCCACCATTAATAGATAGTGAGCGAATTGTGGCTGCAAAAGAGTGTGGTGTTAGTCAGATTTATAAAATCGGTGGAGCTCAAGCAATATTTGCCATGGCTTTTGGAACAGAAAGTGTACCTAAGGTAGATAAAATTACAGGACCTGGGAATATTTATGTGGCTAATGCTAAACGACTAGTTTATGGTTATTGCGATATTGATATGATTGCAGGACCAAGTGAAATTATGATTTTAGCTGATGAAAGTGCAAATGCAGCATATATTGCTGCTGATTTATTATCACAAGCAGAACATGATAAGTTAGCTGGTGTAATTTTAGGAACTACATCAATAAAAATGGCAAATAAGGTAGTTAGTGAAATAGAAAAACAAATAAAAACTCTTTCTAGAAAAGACACAATTATAAGTTGCCTAAATAACTATGGTGTAATTTATGTTAACGATAATATTAATACATTAAT
>JAUUZV010000139.1 GCA_030592085.1 Clostridia bacterium
CCATATGTTTCTGTTGGAAAATTTGCATCAGCAAAAACTATTTCATCACCATGACCCATTTCCATTAAAACTTTCATTAATTCAGGTGATATAACTTTTGGAATACCTTTTAACATAATTTTGTCCTTTAACTTGTTTTCTATGCTTTCTGTTTTTTCTTAATATAGTTTATTTCTACTTGTTCAATGTATTCACCTTTAAGTGCTTTGTATGGGTTGTAGAAAAACACTTGATCAGTTTTCTCTTTACCTTTAAGTTCCCTATAAATGTTATATGCTTCATCCATATGTGAATATCCTTTATCATTATGTGAATCACTTGCTACAAATGAAACTAAGTTACGCTTTACTAATTTAAGTGCTGTTTTCTTAGCTAACTCACCATGTCTACCAGTAAGGCTTCCTGCATTAATTTGAATATATCCATTTACAATAATATCTTTAATATGTTTAGTGGTTTCAAGCTGTATATGTGAGTTTCTCTCTGGGTGAGCAATAATAGGAATAAATCCCTTTAATCTTGTTTGATAAAGAACTTCTTTTATGTATATTGGATAATTAAACATTGGTAGTTCTATTAATACATAATTACCTTCGCCTAGACACATCTCTTCATTCTTTTTGATAAATGAAGGTAGTGTGTCTTCAATCATAATTTCACACCCATAGAATAAATTGATATTATTATTGATATTACTATTAATATTATTATTGATTTTTTCTTTTAATATGTTTGTTTTCGCTATTACTTCTTGCATATCAGGTGGATTGTTAATAAAGCAATGAGGTGTAAAGCAAATGCTATTAACATGATGTTTTTTAGCGATTGTTAATATCTCTAATGATTGTTCTATACTCTCTGATCCATCATCGCTGTTATATAAGATGTGTGTATGAATATCAACATATTTCATTACTTATTTGCTTTCCTCATCTTCTTTAGTATTTAAGAATTCCATAAATTCTTTCTTTCTAAGCTCATCATCTAAACTACCTCTTTGGCCATAGGTATAGGTTTTTTTACGTTTCTTTTTAGCTGCTCGTTTTTGCTTTCTCTTTGATTTTTTATTAATACTATCATCATTATCGTAATAGTAACGATAAAGGTAGTTATAGTAATAATAGTTATAATTTGAACGTGATTTAACATCTAAGTTATTTAATAATACTCCTATAATATTTGCCTTAACTGTTTTAAATAAGTTAGTTGAATAAATAATAACATCTTTATCTACCATACCAGAAGATATAACTAATATTACACCATCACATATTGTGGACATAACCACAGCATCTGTAAATGGACTAACAGGTGGAGAATCAATTAATATATAGTCATATGTTTTTTCTAATATTTCAAGTAATGCTTTAAAGTTATTAGAAGCTAAAAGTTCAGCAGGATTAGGAGGAATTGGTCCTGATAACATTAAATCAAGGTTACTTATTTCACTATGAACAATGTTGGATTTGTAATTAACAAGATTAGTAATGGCTAGGGTAAGTCCTTTTTCAGTGGTTTCGTGAAAAACTCTATGAATACGTGGTTTTCTCAAATCACCATCTATTAGTAGAACTTTATTACCAGCTTGTGCAAAGGTAACAGCCATATTACAAACATTAGTCGTTTTGCCCTCACCAGGTGCTGCAGATGTAACTACAATTGTTTTTAACTTTTTATCAACACTTGAAAATTGTAAATTAGTTCTAAGAACTCTATATGATTCAGCTATATTTGACTTTGGATCTAAGAAGGTAATTAATGTTTTAAATCTATCTTTCATTTTTCTTACCTCCCTTCCCGTTTTGTTTTGCTTTAATCTTCTTTGTAAATTTAGATTCATTATCAAATGAAAGTATAACTCCCATAACTGGTAACCCTAAAATGGTCTCTACATCTTCAGGAGTTCTAATCTTATTATCTAAAAATTCAATTAAAAAGACGAACCCTACACCTAACATTAATCCAAGTAAAATTGAAATTGCTAAGTTCATTAGAATGTTTGGTGTTATTGGGCTTACTGGTAAAATAGCTAAATCAATAATCTGTATATTTTGTACATCCATTATTATTAATGCTTTATCAGTAAATACATCAGCTGTAACATTCGCCATTTCTTTTGATAATAAAGCAGAATCAGTGGTAGCTGAAATCTCAATAACACGAGTATTTGTTTTTGATTCCACATCAACATACTCAGTTATATCACTTGCTGTTACTCCAAAACGAGTTAATTGCTTACTCACTTCATCAGAAACTAATCTACTTTTAACTAACTCTCGATAGTCATTAACTAGTTTTTCACCTAATAATAAATCTTGGTATAAGATATCATCAGCAGTTGCTCCTTCTGCAACATTTCTACCAATGTATATAGATGTGGTAGCTTTATACATTGGTGTTACAATTTGAAAAGTATATGTAACTCCTACTGCAAAGATAAATGCTGTTATGAGAAGAATTAACCATATTCGTTTCTTTATAATATGAAAAATATCTCGAATGTCAATTTCTTGCATATATTCTCTCCTGACTTTTTTATTGTTTAATTCCTTCATTGATTTGTTGTATGTTTAATGGTTTCAATTCTGGTACCATGATTTGTAATACTTTTATAACTTCTTCTGTTGATTTATTACTTTGAATAGTTTTAAAAATAGTAGCCATATACTTTTCTATTATATCTAATTTATATTCTTTTTGTATAGCAATAAATATCTTTTCATGATTAGTTTCTGTAGCTTCGGTATCTAACATTATCTCTTCATATAGTTTTTCACCAGGGCGTAGCCCTGTGTATTCAATTTCTATATCAGTTCCTGGTACATACCCATATAACCTTATTAAATTCTCTGCTAAATCTCTTATTCGTACAGGCTTATGCATATCTAGTATAAATATCTCTCCACCTTTAGCAATAGCTCCTGCTTGAATAACTAACTGACACGCCTCTTCAATAGTCATGAAGTAACGTCTAACATCTGGATGAGTTACTCTAACTGGACCACCTTCTTCAATTTGTTGCCTAAATATTGGTATAACACTTCCTGAACTTCCTAAAACATTACCAAATCTAACTGCAGAATACTCAGTAGTTGATGACAAGTTAAAAGCTGACATAATAATTTCCGCCACTCGTTTAGTGGCACCCATTATGTTTGTTGGATTAACAGCCTTATCTGTTGATACCAAAACAAACTTTTTTGCTTTATATTGACTAGCACATTTAGCTACAATATATGTTCCTAAAATATTATTTTTTAATGCTTCATTAGGTGCTTTTTCCATTAATGGTACATGTTTGTGAGCAGCTGCATGAAACACAATATCAGGACTATATTTTTCAAAAATTTCACACATTCTGTTTTTATCTCTAACAGATGCAATAAGTACATCTACTTTAATATTTGAAAACTTTCTTTCAATATATAGTTTTGTTAAGTAAGCATCATTTTCAAACATATCAATAATTAATATATGTTTTGGTTTATATTTTGCCATCTGTTTAATTAACTCACTACCAATAGATCCTCCGCCACCTGTTACTAAAACTGTTTTATCTTTTAAAAATGTGTTTATTCCTTTTTCATCTAATTTAACTTGTGCTCTTCCTAATAAGTCTTTTGGATCAATATCAACAATCATATTGCTATGGCCGACATCGCCAATTGCATCATATTTTTTTACCCTACATTTAAGTTTTGAACAAATCTGTAAAGTAAATCCCATATCATCTTCTATAAAAATTTCACTAGCAATAATAACTTCATTGGCTAGGAATCTTTGTATGATTTGTTCAAGTTCTTTAAGAGTACCTTCTACTTTAACATTATGAACCATTGCCCCTCTATTGTTGATCCTGTCCACAAGTGCTAAAACATAACCATCTGTATCTCTATTATTAATATTATTAATAGTAGCAGCGGCCTCAAAGCCGCTGCCAATTACAATTATTCTTCTTTCTTGTTGGTTTTTATATGACTTACTAATAAATATATTCTTTAACACTCGTAAAACACGATATGAAAATCTACTAGCTCCTGATAATCCTGTTTGTAATAAAAATGCAATAGCAAATACACTATTTGGTAAATGATGAAACCAAATCTCATTTACAATAAAAAGTAATACTATGGATATAAAACTACTAAATATTAGTTTTACTAATTCTTCTACAGAAGCATGTTTCCATAAACTGTGATATAACCCTATTAGATAATAGGTAGTAAGCACAATAGCGGAGAATAGTATACCTGTGGCTCCTATTGCATTATAATATTCAGAAATATTTAGAGAATTAAAACGAAGCATTACACCTAGATAAAGAGCTATAAAGCAAACCATTATATCTAAGAACACTAATAGTACTTTACGATTAGCCATTTTATGCTCGTTCATTTCCCCTTATACCCCTTATACTTTTGCTTTTATTCTTTTATTATTCTTCCCTATTTGAAAACATAGCTTCGCTCATTACCATCTACGTGAGATGCTTTCAAGCTGATGCTATAACGTCTTTTGAGTCCTCCTGGGCCGCAACACCAAGTATTCTCGTCCAGAGTTTGTTTGTTTTTTTTAACAGTACCCCATTGAGTTACATAATATATCCCTAATACATTATGAGTACTTTCTCATATTATACTTTATATACTACTTATAAACAATGGATATCCCTTTGCTAAATTAAAATAATCTATTATAAATTTCATGTTATATTTAATTACTATATATTTTTCCCTGTCCCCTTTTTGTCTCATACAACAACTTTGTCGTTATTGTGTACATATATAAGAGGGATGAAATGGTAAAAAGTTTCAAAAACTTTTAAAATTATTAAAATATTTTTGTTTTTATTACTATCCTGCTATACAGTCCATTGAATGTTTTATTAAATAATACTGTGTTTTTGATAGTGAGAATTTGTTTTGAATGGAATAAGCAATTGCTTGATCTCTTGTATTTTGTTTATATAATGATTTCACTCTCACCATTTTTAACATGGCTTGTGTTTCAACAATAGATAAATTCATTGCAATTGCAATTTGCAGTAATTGATCTCTTTTTGGTTTTATTTTACCATTTAAAATTTGCTTAAATATTTCATAATTTATTGCCATTTTTCTAGCAGTATTATTAATATCTAAATGATTTTCATCAATTTTTCTTAATAAAAAGTTTGATAACATAACTATATCTTGGTTTTCATCTATAAAAGTAAATCTACCTGATGCAAAAAAGCTTGTAAGTAATTGTTCTGTTTTTTTTGTTGTCATTTTATTTTTGTTCATCTTAAGTTTCACCTTCTTTCAGTTATTTTTCACTACACAAGAACATATATGCATTCCTGTGTTGAATTGGTAGGTAATTCCTAATTTCACCTGTTTGGTAACACATTTTAACTGGTTACATATATAAGAGGGATGAAATGGTAAAAAGTTTCAAAAACTTTTTATTTTCAAGAAAAAAGGCAGGACATACTATCCTGCCTTATATTAAAACTAAGTAATTTCTATTGTCTATCTATAGTCAAATCAAAAACACCTGGTCTAGGTTCTTGATCACCATTCCCGTGAACCCATGTGCCTGTAATTGTATTACAATCTTCAAATACTCCTGTAAAGATTAGATAATAATCATCGGTACTAGCATAGTCACCTCTACTGTAAGTAAAAGTAATTGAATTTCCATCAACTGTACCTTCAATATATCCAGTAAAGTTGTTTTCATCTCTTCCTACTAGACCTGAAAACTCCCCATAACTTTGAGCATCAATTACCATTAATAGATTTGCATAACTCCATACCCAGCTACCAAGCATTGAAGGGCTAATAGGAATGTCAGCTCCTAAAAATCGTAAATAATTATAAACTGCTCTATAATAAGCTTCTACATCACATTTTTCTACATAGTTTATACCATCCCATGTACCATCACATTCATAAGCTGGAAATACCTCTTCATCCCCCATCTCATGAGCTACTTCTGAAATATAATTACTATAGAGTGGTCTATCTTTTTTATATTCTCCATTGGCATATCTACTTTCAATATCATAACTTTTTAAAATCTGATTAGCTACAGCTGGTGCAGATGCACACCCTTCTTCTTCCTCTGCTAATACTACTCCTGACATTAATCCCATTAAAAGCGTAATTGCTAATAGGATTGCAAATATTTTTTTCATCATAATTTTCCCTTTCTATTTTTCCTAAAATAATTTTATGGTGCCTAACTTCATTTTCAAAGCAATTTAACAATCGTTAATAGGACTTGTTTTATGCTTTTTTCTCTATCTTTTGTAGTATATATAAACGACTGCTGATTTCTAATTTCTCAATAGCAATCGGATTTTTATAATTATATTTACACATATTCAATTATTTGTTTGTCTTTTGTATAATTTAAGATAATGCTTAATTTGTTAGAAAATAAAAAAGCTACTAAAACTTATTTTTAGTAGCCGAACTATCCTTTTAAAGGATTCCTAGCTTTGCGTCCCTGCTTTACAACAGGTTTGCCTTTTTTAATATTTATACTTTATAGTAAATTTCCCATATTCCGTGCTAAAAGTATATGCTTATGAAAATTGTTTGTCAAATTTAGTAAAAATAAAAAAATTAGTTTTTTTATTCTCTACCACAAACTCTTAATAATATTTACTATACGTTTTAAATCTTTATCTTTTAAGTTTGTATCGCTTGGTAAACAAACACCATTTTTATATAGTTCTTCTGATACTTTATTACCAATATAATCATATTTTTTAAAAAATGGTTGTAAGTGCATTGGTTTAAAACAATATCTGGCTTCGATATTCTCATTTTCCAGTGTGTTTATAATATCAACAGGTCTTATCTTTTTAGTTAAAGTAAA
>JAUUZV010000020.1 GCA_030592085.1 Clostridia bacterium
TACAACTGAAGAAATTACCAATCTACTATCAAAGGCAAATAACACTTCAAATTGTGCAGGAGTTATAACTTGGATGCACACATTTTCTCCAAGTAAAATGTGGATAAGAGGGTTAGACCTTCTTAGAAAACCATATCTACATATAACTACTCAATTTAATAGAGAAATTCCCTATGAATCAATTGATATGAATTTTATGAATACTAATCAATCTGCACATGGAGATAGAGAACACGGGTTTCTCTCTGCAAGATTACGTAAAAGTAGAAAAATAATAAGTGGTTACTGGGAAGATGATTCAATGAGACTAAGAATTGGTGACTGGATGAGAAGTGCAGTTGGAGCGGTTTTTAGTAAGCAAGTTAAAGTTATGCGTCTTGGCGATAATATGCGCTATGTAGCTGTAACCGAAGGAGATAAAATACAAGCAGAAAAAGATTTAGGTTGGTCAGTTAATAGTTATGGTGTTGGTGGATTTGCTAAAAAGGTAAAAAAAGTATCAACAAAACAACTTGCAACTAAGATGGAAGAATATAAAGAAAAGTATTTATTCGAAACTACTAATATAGAATCCATTGAATATCAAGCTAAATTAGAAATTGCCCTTGAAGAAATGATTAATGAAGGTGGATTTCATGCTTATACAAATAGTTTTGAAGATTTATATGAACTAGAACAATTACCAGGATTAGCATCACAGAATATTATGAGTAAAGGATTTGGCTTTGGAGCAGAAGGAGACTGGAAAACAGCAACCTTAGAAGCTATCATGAGTGAAATGTCCAGTGGTTTAACAAAAGGATTATCATTTATTGAAGATTATACTTATCATTTTAAAAAGAATGATGAAGCTATTTTAGGTGCACATATGTTAGAAATTTCTCCAGCGATTGCTATGGATAAACCTAAAATACAAGTTCATGATTTAGGTATTGGTGGGAAAAATGCTCCTGCTAGACTTGTTTTTAAAGCAAAAACTGGAAATGCTATTTTAGTAACAATAATAGACATGGGTGGCCGTTTTAGAATGATTGTACACGATATAAAAGCCATAACACCAGAACGTGATATGCCAAACTTACCAGTGGCTTGTGCAATGTGGAAACCTATGCCTGATATGAATACAGGTAATGAGGCATGGATTCGTTGTGGTGGTACTCATCATAGTGTTATATCATATGATTTAACAGCACAACATATGAAGGATTTTGCTGAAATAATGGGTATTGAGTGTATTCATATTAATAAACAAACAACAATTGACGAATTAAAGAAAAATTTAGCAATAGGTGATTTAATTTATAAATAACAAAAGGAAAGGGAATATTTTGAAAGTAATATTTGTTAGACATGGTAACACTGATTATACCAAGGTTGATGGACGGAATTTTGTGGGTTTAGGATTTGATTTTGTTCCATTAAGTGAAAATGGAATAGTCGAAATTCATGAAATGAAAAATGATAAACGCTTATTAGGAGCTGATTTGTTATTATCATCACCTTTTACAAGGACACTACAAACTGCAGCTATTATTGGTAATGAAATCAACCAAGATATTACAGTGGAGATGGATTTACACGAATGGTTACCAGATAGAACTTTTTCATATAAAAGTTCAAAAGACGGAATAGAATTTTATTATGATTTTTTAAATACTAAAGGAGTTTACCCAATAGATAGGTCTGTAAATTGGGAATCTTTTAAAAATGTGAGAAAAAGAATTTTATCAGTATTAGCTAAGTATGCTCATTTAAATAAAATCATAGTGATAAGCCATTGTATTGCTATGTCATCAATTCTCGATGGGAGCGATCCGAATTTTTCAAAAACTATTAAAAACGGCGCAATAGTTGAATATGAGTATGAAGGAGTTTAAGTGGAAAAATTAAAGAAAATAATAATTGATGAATCAATTATTCTAATAACATTTGGAAAACCAATTAATAAAGGTGAAAAAAGAAGTAAATTAAGGATTACTCCTATTACTATAAAAGACTCATTAATGTATCAAGTATCATATATTTTTAATAATCAATCATTTCAAGAAAATATTAAAGAAAAAGCTTTAACTGAATATGTTACTAATCAACTGTATAATTATTTTAAGAATGCTAATATATTTACAACTATAAATGATTATCAGGTATTTATAAATAAATCAGATAATGTATCAATTATAACTAATAAACCTACTAAAAAAATGCCAGATAAACTTTTACATAACAAGAAAAAGAAATATTTAATTGATAAAGAAGATAGACCTGATTTTTTAATTAAACTTGGTATTATGAATAAAAACTATGAAGTTATTCCAAAATCATATGCAAAATTTAGACAAATAAATAGATTTGTAGAAATTATAAATGATGAAATTGAAATTTTTAATGATAAAATAAGGGTTGTTGATTTTTGTTGCGGAAAAGGTTACATGACATTGGCAACTTGGTTTTATTTAAAACATTTAAAGAAAAAACAAGTAGATATTATTGGCATGGATTTAAAAGGTGATATGATTGATTATCTTAAAACATTAAATTATCAAGACATAAGTTTTCACGAACAAGACATTACAACCTATAATCATGGTTCAATCGATTTTGCAATTGGTCTTCATGCTTGTGATATAGCCACAGATATTAGTATTATTCAGGCGGTTAAACACAAAGCAAAGGTAATATTAATGGTTCCATGTTGCCAACATGAACTATTTTCTCAAATAAAAAACGATTCTCTTGAACCATTGTTGAAACATGGTATATTAAAAGATAAAATGACAGAATTACTTACTAATACATTAAGAGGTCTAGCTTTAGAAGCTATGGGTTATCAAGTTAAAATGGTGGAATTCACATCTATTGAACATACAATGAAAAATGTAATGATAAAAGCTGTATATACAGGAAAGAAAAGTGTAAAAGCTCTTAATAAGTATAAAGAGATGGAGAAAAACTATAATGTAAATTGTTATATTAATAGACTTTTACCCATTGACAATAAAAGTACAGATTAATATAATGTATAATGATGCAAGTCAAAGTGATTTTGCTGTAATTGAAGGAAAGTAGCATGGAAGGAAATCAAGGACACTTTTAACTGGTTAATATTTGTTAACCAATTATGATTCTTATATTTCACTAAATACAATTCATGCATTTTGAGGTAACAATGATCTTTAATAAAGAAATTGAGTGTATGACACGTGAAAATATGGAGAAATTGCAACTTAAAAGGTTACAAGAAATGGTTCATTATTGTTATGATAAAGTACCTTTTTACAAGGAAAAATTTGATGCAATTAATCTAAAACCTGAAGATATTAAAACATTAAAAGATATTGAAAAAATACCATTTACAACAAAAGAGGATTTACGAGATAATTATCCATTTGGTATGTTTGCTGTTCCCATGGAAGAAATTGTTGAAACCCATGCATCAAGTGGTACAACTGGAAAACCAGTTGTAGTAGGTTATACTAAAAATGATTTAGAAACTTGGTCAGAAGCAGTTGCTAGATTAGCAGCTGCAGCTGGAGTTACTAGTGAAGATATTGCACAAGTCGCATTTGGGTATGGTATGTTTACAGGTGGATTTGGTCTTCATTATGGTTTGCAAAAATTAGGTGCAACTGTAATTCCTGCTTCTGCTGGAAATTCAGAACGACAATTAATGTACATGCAAGATTTTAAAACAACTGTATTAATATCAACACCATCATATGCCCTATACTTATCTGAAATTTGCGAAGATATGGGAATAAACCCAAAGGATTTATCACTAAAAATTGGATTATTTGGTGGTGAAGGCCATTCTGATGAATTAACAAAAGAAGTAGAGAAGCGATGGGGAATTATTGATACTGAAAATTATGGTATGACAGAAATAACAGGACCTGGTGTATCTGGAGAATGTACACATAAAACAGGTATGCATATTTGTGAAGACTTATTTTATCCTGAAATTATTGATTCAACCACAGAAAAGCAATTACCAATAGGTGAAAAAGGAGAAATGGTTTTAACTACTTTAGTAAAAGAAGGTATTCCAATGCTTCGTTTTAGAACTAAAGATATTACAATATTAGATGATAAACCATGTGAATGTGGACGAACATCAATAAGAATGCATAAAATATTTGGACGATCTGATGATATGTTAATAATTAAAGGGGTAAATGTATTCCCATCACAAATTGAATCTGTACTAATGAAATTTGATAAAATTGCTCCTCATTACCAGATATTACTAAAAAGCCATGGATTCATGGATGCTATTGAGGTGTTAGTTGAAGTTGAAAATGGAGATATACTTGATAGTTATAGAAAACTAGAACAATTAGAAAAAGATATACGTCATGAAATACGGACAGTTTTACAAATTGATGCTACAATAAAATTAGTTGAACCAAAGACATTAGAAAGAACAGCGGGGAAGTCTAAAAGAGTAGTTGATATGCGAGATAAGAAACAATACTAAGGAGTTATATACATGAAAAAATTAATGTTGGGAAATGAAGCTGTGGCTAGGGGAGTCTATGAAGCGGGTACAACTGTAGTTTCATCTTATCCTGGAACACCAAGTACAGAAATCACTGAAAATATCTCTATTTATAAAGAAATTTTTTCAGAATGGGCGCCAAATGAAAAGGTAGCTCTTGAAGTAGCCTCTGGTGCTTCTATAGCTGGAGCTAGAGCTTTTTCTGCTATGAAACACGTTGGTGTTAATGTTGCAGCAGATCCACTATTTACAATGTCTTACATTGGTTCTAATGGGGGACTAGTTATTGCGGTTGCTGATGATCCTGGCATGCATTCATCACAAAATGAGCAAGATTCTAGGCATTATGCTAGAGCTGCAAAAGTTATGATGGTTGAACCAAGTGATTCTCAGGAAGCGAAAGATTTTACTATTAAAGCTTTTGAATTAAGTGAACAATTTGATACCCCAGTTTTTGTTAGATTGTCAACTAGGATTTCTCACTCACAAAGTTTAGTAACAATTGGTGAGAGAATGGATATTCCTTTAAAAGATTATGTTAAAGATGTAGCTAAAAATGTAATGATGCCAGCTATGGGGCGAAAAAAACATATTGTTATTGAACAACGAACAAAAGATCAAATAGTTTACTCTGAAACTAGTGATTTAAATAAAATGGTTATAAATGATACCAAAGTTGGGTTTATTAGTAGTGGAATCGCTTTTCAATATGCTAGTGAAGTATTACCTGAGGCATCATATTTAAAACTAGGAATTACATGGCCTATGCCAGTAGAATTAATTAAAACATTTGCAAGTAAAGTTGATACTCTTTATGTTATTGAAGAATTAGAGCCAATTATAGAAGAACATTGTAAAATTCATGGTATTTCTGTTATTGGAAAAGATATTTTACCAGTAGTTGGTGAATATAGCGCTGATTTATTAAGAAAAGCTATATTAAACGAAAGTAGTGAAATAGTTGAACTAAGTGATGAAAACTTGCCAGTTAGACCACCTGTTCTTTGTCCTGGATGTCCACATCGAGGATTATATTATGCAATGAATAAATTAAAGATTGTATTAACAGGTGATATTGGTTGTTATACTTTAGGAGCACTACCACCCTTAAATGCATTAGATACTTGTGTTTGTATGGGAGGAGGAGTAAGTGTAGCTCATGGATTTGAAAAAGCTAGAGGTAAGGATTTTGATAAAAAGATAGTGGGAATTGTGGGCGACTCCACATTTACTCACTCAGGAATTACCGGTTTAATTGATATTGTATATAACAAAGGTATAAGCACAATTATTGTTGCTGATAATTCAATTACTGGTATGACAGGACATCAAAATAATCCAGTTAACGGTATGACTATTAGTGGTGAACCTACACAATCAGTTGATATAATTAAACTAGCTGATGCAATTGGTATTAAGAGAGTAACAGTAGTTGATCCATTTGATATGGATAAAATGACAAAAGTTTTAAAAGAAGAAACATCAATAGATGAACCTTCATTAATTATATCTCAACGACCATGTGCACTATTAAAACATGTGAATTATAAAGGAATCGCTCATGTTGATGAAGATAAATGTAGAGGATGTAAAATGTGTATGAAACTTGGTTGTCCAGCTATAACATTTAGTGATGGGAAAGCACATATTAATGAAACACTATGTGTAGGTTGTGGAATGTGTATTACTGTGTGTCCATTTGATGCAATTAGTAAGGAGGTTAACTAATATGTCTAATAAAGCGATTATGATAGTAGGAGTAGGCGGACAGGGAACCTTATTAGCAAGTAGAATAATCGGTAATGTAGCCATAAATATGGGATATGATGTAAAAATGTCTGAAGTTCATGGAATGGCTCAACGTGGTGGAAGCGTTGTTACATATGTAAAGTATGGCGAAAAAATTCATTCTCCAATTATTGAAATGCAAAATGCAGATATTATCTTAGCATTTGAAGAATTAGAAGCTGCAAGGTGGCTGAAATATTTAAAAAATGATGGCGTTATGATTCTAAATACTCAGAGAATAGATCCTATGCCTGTTATTACAGGTGCTGCAGCTTATCCTGAAAATTTACCTGAAAAAATTGAAGGAAAAATCAATAAACTTATTTCATTAGACGCTTTATCTCTAGCTAAAAAAGCAGGTACTATTAAAGCTGTTAATGTTGTACTAATTGGTGTTATGGCGAAAAACTCTGAAATTTCTAAAGAACAGTGGATAAAAGCTTTAGAAGCAACAATTCCTGCTAAATATTTGGAAATGAATTTAGTTGCATTTGATTTAGGATATAACAGCTAAATAGTAATATAATATAAATATGTTATTTATTAATAATTATAGATAAACAGGCGATTTAATCGTCTGTTTATTAATTTGTATAATTTAATAGTTTTATATAAAAATTGTTTGCGTTTTCAAAGTTCTTATTATAGAATAATAAAATATACCTATCTGTAGGGAGAAATTATGGCATTATCAAAAAAAGAATGGGATATTGAATATAAACGCTTAGTATATGTTATGAATACTATTAATTCTAACATTGCTTCTCTTGAAATAAAAATAAATAAAAGTTTAATGCAAATTAAAAAATCCAATAAAGATATGTGGGAACAAACTAAAAGTAATTTTACTGATTTAGATGATGTTGTAGAAGCTTTATCTTTTTTAGATGGTATTAATTCAGATAAAATGCGTCATGAGAATGAAATAGTGTTTTTAAGGAAATTAAAATTGTTAAAGAAAAGTGCATACTTCGGGAGAGTAGATTTCCATGAGAATGATTATGATGAAACTGACAAGATATATATTGGTACTTCAACTCTAGATGGTAGTGAAGGTGATATTTTAATTTATGATTGGAGAGCTGCAATTTGTAGTATGTTCTATGAACAAGAAAAAGGTCATGCAATTTTCAAATCACCTGAGGGTCCAGTAGAGGGAGAAATTTTATTAAAAAGACAATATCGTATATTTTATGATGAAATTCAGTCAATGTTTGAGTCTTCAGTAAAAATTGATGATGAAATATTACAAGAAATATTAAGTGAAAGTAAAGATTCTAAAATGGGAATCATTGTTACTAGTATTCAGAAAGAGCAGAATATTGCTATTAGGAATGAAACTGATAGGATTGTTCTTGTTGATGGTCCTGCAGGTAGTGGAAAAACATCGATAGCTTTACATAGAATTGCATGGTTATTATATCGATATCGTGACAGTATTAAACCTAAAAATGTAGTTGTATATTCACCTAATGAAATTTTTAATGATTATATTTCAGATGTTTTACCTGAACTAGGTGAAGAGAACATGAAAATGTCTACATTTATTTCACTAGCTAGAAGTTATTTAGGGGGAAAATATTACTTTAGAGATAAGTATTATCAAATAGAAGGAATATTACGTAATTATGGTAATAGGAAAAATCATGCTATAAGAGAAAAAGGAAGTTTTGATTTTGCTGGAAAAATTGATGAATTTGTTCAAAAACTTGGCAAGGGACATTTTGAGTTCGAATCAATATCACATGGCGGGAAAAGTATTGGTTCTAAAGATGAATTGAATAAATTGTTTTTCTATGATTTTAGAACTCATAATATGGCTTTGCGATTTGAAAAATTACGTACTTTATTATATAAACGTCTTAATAACTTAGTTGTAATAATGAGAAAAGAATACATGAAAATTCCACGGATGGACTATGATAGACGGAAAAAAGCTGTTTATCTTGCTCGAGCAATTTCAAATCATATGAGAGAACTAATAGATAAATATACACGCCCAGATTTTTATAATCTTTATGGTGTTTTTTTAGAAGAGTATGAATATACACATTATGCAAAACGTTTTAAAGAGAGGCTTCATCAAGGGCTTGTTAACTATGAAGATATTGCTCCTGTCATGATGATTAAAGCTACAATGGGATATAAGAACCCTATTAAACGGATTAAGCATGTAATAATTGATGAAGTACAAGACTGTTCAGCTGTTGAATTACTAGTTATAACTAATTTATATGAAAAATCATCATTTACATTATTAGGTGATACAAATCAAGCAATTAACTATCTAACCGGTCTTGAAAAACTAGATGACATAACAATACCAGGTGCTTCGTTGGTTAAATTAACTAAAAGTTATCGTTCAACCAAACAGATAACTGAATTTTGTTACAAAATCCTAGGTGATACTTACTCATATGAATATGTTGATCGTAATGGTAAAATACCAACTATTGTTGCTGCAGGTGAAAAGTTAATTGAAAATATTAAAAAAAGTGTTGAGACCATGAAAGAAAATGGAATGAAATCAATTGCAATTATGACAAGAACAAGTAGAAGTGCAGATAAAATTTATGAAACATTAGCATTATCTGATTGTAAACGTGTGCGACCTAAGGATGAAACTTACGTCATGGGAACTGTGGTATTACCATCTTATTTATCTAAAGGTTTAGAATTTGACGGTGTTATTTTAGTATGTTTAGACCGTGATAACTACCATGATGAAAATGATAGAAAATTACTATATACTTGTTGCTCGCGAGCACTACATCAATTAAATATATTTTATGAATTTGACCGTCCAAAGCTTTTGCCTTCTTCTTAAGCTAATAATAATCTAATATCTTTTAATACTATTAAAGAGTTTGTTTCGTTGTGACATTCGTGTCTATTATCTTCATATACCTTAATTGATACATTTGTTAATTGTTGTTTTTCCAGACGGGCTTTTAAATTATAAAGTCCTTTAGCAAAATTTCCAACAGGATCATTACCACCACCTATAATATGAATTGGTAATGTAATAGGAATGTTTTTAATTGATTTACTTTTATAAATAAGCCCAAGGCCATCTAACATATCTTTGAAAATTCCAACTGAGGGAACAAAACCACATAATGGATCTTTTATATATTTTGCCACTACTTGCTCATCTTTAGAAAGCCAATCAAAATCTGTTTTAGATGGTTTGAAATGACTATTGTAACCACCAAATGTTATATTATTCAAAAACAGTGAAGGTTTATTTCTTCCAGAAACAAGACAAAGTAATCGTGTGATAATATTACCAGCTACGGCCATAACGACAGGTTGTGCATCATTACTACCAGAAAGTATACAAGAGTCTATTTTCTCACCATATTCTTCAATGTAACCAAGAGCAATAAATGAACCAAGACTGTGCCCAAATAATGTAATTTTTTTATTTGGATACTGCTTTTTTATATGATCTACTAAAAAATCAATGTTTTCAAGAGAGATAAAAAAACCATTTTCTGGCCAAACGCCTAATGAAGTTGTATGTTTACCATGACCTGGATGGGTGATAGCATAACAAAGGATATTATGCTCACTCATATATTCACAGAATTCTTCATATCGTTCACTATGTTCTGCTAATCCATGAGAAATTACCATAATAGAATCTGGATCTTTTACAGTAAAGGGTTGATAAACATAAAAGGTTGATTGGCCATTTTTTAATGTAAAATAATTTTGTTTCATAATATACCTCGCTTTTTTCAGTATATCATAATTTTTATGTTATACAAATCACTGTAAATAATATGATTTACTATTGACAATTTATACGTAAGTGATAATATGAGTGTTAAGGGCATATGCCCATAATAAAACGAATAGAATTAGACATGCGAGGACAAAGATAATGAATTTTAAATCAAGTGGTGGACAAGGGAAAAATAGGCAAAATGCTGGGCTAGGTGCTGGTGGAAATTGTGTTTGCACAAGTTGTCATACAGTTGCAAATCACCAAAGAGGCATACCATGTTATGAGATGTGTTGCCCCAATTGTGGTGCAAAAATGTCAAGAGAAGGATTAGTAGAAAATAAAAAACAAAATCCTGTTATATCTGAGGAAGAGTGCATAGGATGCGGGAGATGTGTTAACGTTTGCCCATATGAAGCAATTGAAATGATTAATGGTAAAGCAGTTATTAATCAAGGTCTTTGCACAGGATGTAGAAAATGTATAACAAGTTGTCCAGTAGGTGCTATAGGTTAGACAAAGGTGTATTAATAAAATATCATTTTTTCATGATACAAATCAATTGACACATATGAGATATAATCATATACTATATAAAAGCAATGATGGTACAAAGTAACCTAATGATTCTTCCAAAAGAGAGAGAAGCCAAGGCTGAAAGCTTCTGACAAGTTCATCATTTTGTGAAATTTCATACCTTAGCTCCTGTTTTGAACATTATAGTAAGAACAGGCGGTAGAGTAATCGTTATCAATAATGAGTGTTTGTCTTAAGGACAGAAACAAGAGTGGTACCGCGGATATCCCGTCTCTTTATGAGGCGGGTTTTTTATTTGTACAAGTAAAAAAAATAGACTATAATTTAACAAGGAGTATATTATGAAAATCTGGAATCCCCAATATGAATGTATGTCAAGAGATGAAATGCATAAGCTGCAAAGTGAACGGTTAATTGCTACAGTTAATCATGTTTATAAGAATGTGCCATTTTATAAAAAGAGAATGGATGGTATGGGTTTATTACCAGGCGATATTAAAAGTATTGATGATCTATCTAAATTACCATATACATATAAAGAAGACTTACGTGATAATTATCCTTTTGGACTGTTTGCAGTTCCAATGAGTGATGTTGTAAGAATCCATGCTTCAAGTGGAACAACAGGTAAAAGAACAGTTGTTGGATATACTAGAGACGATATTGAAATGTGGGCAGAAGTTATGGCCAGAACAATAGCTAGTGCTGGTGCAACAAAGGATGATATTTTTCAAAATGCATATGGGTATGGATTATTTACAGGAGGTTTAGGTGCTCATTACGGTGGAGAAAAAATAGGAGCAGCTGTTGTGCCAATATCAGGTGGAAATACTAAAAGACAAATTGAAATAATGATTGATTTTGGTTCTACAATTATTTCATGTACCCCTTCTTATGCTCTATATTTAGCTGAAAGCATAGAAGAAGGAAAAATCAAACGAGAAGATATTAAAATCAAAGCTGGATTATTTGGAGCAGAACCTTGGTCTGAAAGCATGAGAAAAGATATTGAAAAGAGATTAAACATCTTAGCAATTGATATATATGGATTAAGTGAAGTGATAGGGCCTGGTGTTTCAACTGAATGTGAGAAACAATGTGGCTTACATATAAGTGAAGATCATTTTGTACCAGAAATAATTAATCCTGATACAGAAGAAGTACTTTCACAGGGCGAAGAAGGTGAATTAGTATTTACTACAATTACAAAACAAGCATTACCATTATTAAGGTATAGAACTAAAGATATTTCAAGCCTAGATTATGAGGCTTGTGAATGTGGAAGAACCTTAGTAAGAATGAGTAAAGTAACAGGTAGAACTGACGATATGTTAATAATTAGAGGAGTTAATGTATTCCCAACACAAATTGAGAGTGTTTTATTAGATTTAGGTGAAACAGCTCCACATTATCAGTTAGTTATTGAACGAAAAGGAACCATGGATACCTTAGAAGTTCAAGTTGAAATGACAGATGCTTTATTTGAAGATGAAGTAAAAAAAGTAGAAGAACTCGAAAGAAAATTAAAATTCAATATTGAGAGTACTTTAGCAATTAGTTGTAAAGTTACACTTGTTGAACCAAAAACTATTGCTAGAAGCGAAGGAAAAGCAAAAAGAATTATAGATAAGAGAAAGATATAGAAAGGTCGTGTATGTAGATGTTAGTAAAACAGATATCCGTTTTTTTAGAAAACAAAGAGGGAAGAATTGCCAGAGTAACAAAAGTATTAAGTGAAAGTCAAATAAATATTAGAGCTCTATCAATTGCTGACACAACAGAATTTGGTATTTTACGTATTATCGTGGATGATCCAATTAAAGCCAAATCTGCTTTAAAAGAGAGTGGTTTTACAGTTAGTACAACTGAAGTTATTGCTATTGCAATTGAAGACCAACCAGGCGGATTAGCGCGTGCCTTAGATATTTTACATAGTAATAAGATATCTGTTGAATACTTATATGCATTTATCTCAAAAGCATCTGCTAAAGCTAATGTTATTTTACGTGTTGAAGATTGTGAAAAAGCAATTGATTGTCTACAAACAAAGGGTTATACGGTACTAACTGCAAATGAAGTATATAATCAGTAGGTGAATAATTGATTGCAGAAATACTATCTGTTGGTACAGAATTACTAATGGGTCAAATAGTTAATACAAATGCTCAGTTTATATCTGAACATTTTCCAGAAACTGATGTGTATGTATATTACCATACTGTTGTTGGTGATAATGAAAAGCGATTAAAAGAATGTCTTTTAATTGCTTTATCGCGAGCTGATGTAGTTATAACAACTGGAGGGCTTGGTCCTACCCAAGATGATTTAACAAAAGAAGTAGTTTCTATGGCTATTGGCAAAAAAATGGTAGTTAATGAAGAAGTATTAAAAGGAATTAATGGGTTTTTTGCTAAAAAAGGTCGTCGAATGACAAAAAATAATGCTAAGCAAGCATATTTTCCTGAAGATAGTATATTAATAACTAATAAAATGGGAACAGCTCCTGGTTGTTTGATTGAATATCAAAATAAAATTATTATTATGCTTCCTGGACCACCAAGAGAAATGCAACCGATGTTCATGGAAAGTGTAATACCGTATTTTTCAAAAAATACATCTCATAAATTACATTCTGTTTTTATTAGGTTATTTGGCATTGGTGAATCATCAATGGAAAATAAAATTAGTGATTTGATTAAAACACAGACAAATCCAACGATTGCTCCTTATGCAAAATCTGGTGAAGTGACTTTGCGAGTGACCGCAAAATATAATGCAAAATCTGAATCATATAAAAATATTATGAAACCTGTTTTAGATGAGATTGATAAGCGACTTGGTGAATATATCTATTCTTATGATAATATCGATTTAAAAGAAGTTGTCTTTTTACTTTTACGTGATAAGCATTTAACTGTAAGTTTTGCAGAATCATGTACTGGTGGATTACTTAGTAAATATTTAACAGATATAAGCGGTTCATCTGAAGTTTTTGATAGTTCATTTATTACATATTCTAATGAGTCAAAAATTATACAATTAGGTGTATCAAAAAAAACTCTTATAAAACATGGTGAAGTAAGTGAGCAAACTGTTAGTGAAATGGTAAGTGGTTTACAAAAAAAGACAACATCCAATCTTGTATTAGCAATTACAGGGATTGCTGGACCAAGTGGAGGCTCAAGAAAAAAACCAGTAGGTACTGTTTATCTTGGGTTAGGTTACAAAAAGAAAATTCATACACAAAAATTAAATTTATGGGGTAGTCGAGATAGAATACGACACGTAACTTGTCTTCATGCTTTTAACTTCATAAGAAAAACATTATTACAAGAGGAGAATGTTTGAGTAAAACTAATTTAAAAAGTACAGCTTTCATGATAATGGTATCTGTATTAATAAGTAGGATACTAGGTTTTTTTAGAACTGCCTTAATTCCCATAAAAATGGGAGGATTAGGTGACATTGCTGATGCCTATAATGCAGCATTTCAAATTCCAGATTTAATGTATGGTCTAATTGTAGGAGGGGCTATTGCAGCTTCACTTATTCCAATACTTTCAGGATTTGTAGAAAAAGGGCAAGAAAAACGTGGTTGGTCAGTTATAAGTACATATATAAACTTAATGATGATTATTATGCTAGTAATTACAGTTTTAGGAATTGTATTTGCACCTCAACTCATGGGAGTTATTGCAGGTGGGTTTAAAAATCAAGATCCATCTAAAATGGAATTAACAATTCAATTAACTAGAACATTAATGCCAATTGCTTTTTTCATGATGTTATCAGGATTGTGTAATGGTATATTAAATTCATATAATAAATTTGCAGTTGCCGAATTTGGCCCTATATTTTATAACTTAGCATGTGTTTTAAGTATTATGTTCTTAAGTAATGATCAAGCCTCACTAAATTATGGAGTAGATAAAGTAGTTATTGGTATTGTGGTATGTGCTATCTTATACTTTATTTTACAATTTTCATTTACAATGAAACATTTAAAGAATTATAAACCACAAATTGTTGTCAATAATGAAGATTTCTCTATGTTAATGAAATTAGCTATTCCATCGCTATTAACATCTACTATGATGCAGATGAACATTATTGTATCAAAATCATATATGACGCATTATGATTCAGGTAGTTTATCAGCTTTAGATTTAGCTAATAAAACATGGCAAATGCCCCTTGGTATCATTGCACAAGCCGTCGGTGTTGCTATGTTACCTAAATTATCAGGACTTTTTAGTAGTGGAAAATATATTGAATATGAAGATAGGCTTAATGGAGCTTTAAAATTAGTACTATTTCTTGGCATTCCATCAGCACTAGCATTTTCAGTGTTTAGTAAATCAATAATTCAACTTATTTTTAATATTAATCATAGTTTAACAGTGGCAAATGTTAACTTAACAAGTTCAATATTAACATTTTATGCTGTTGCGCTTATTGCACAGTGTGTAAATACCATATTAAACCGAGCTTACTATTCTACAAAGAACTCAATAATTCCATTTATTGGGGGAACTATTAGTATTGGTATTAACTTTATTTTAGCTTATTCATTAACAATGCATTCATCTTTTGGTCCAAAGGGGATTGCATTGGCATATTCTATTGCAACAGTAATTAATATGATAATTTTATCACTTAGCTTTAAAAAGAGAATCAAAGGCTATAAAATTTCTAAGAACTTTCCAAATTTATTTAAGATGACATTCTCTGCAGTTATTATGGCTGCTATTGTGTGGATATTTGATAGTGTTCTTATGATACAATTATTTGGCGGGACCATATTTGAAATTTCAAAAATGAGTCAGGCAATTTGGGTTATTATAGTAATGTCAATTGGAATAGTTGTTTATTCGGGAATAACTTACTTACTCAAAGTAGAAGAATGTCATGATTTAATAAATTCTATTAAAAATAAATTGACATAAACTGTAAAATCTATATAATTAAAGGTATACTTGACATCACAAGAAAAACTGCTATAATTAAATAGAACAAATGTTCTTATGGAGGAATATAATGGATAAGAAAAAAACATTAGATATGACCCTTTTGCAAATTGAAAAACAATTTGGAAAAGGAGCCGTTATGAAGTTAGGTGAGAGTTCTCATATGAATATAGAATCAATTCCATCAGGATCTATTTCCTTAGATATCGCTCTTGGTGTGGGGGGAATTCCTAGAGGAAGAATTATTGAAATATTCGGACCTGAATCATCAGGAAAAACCACATTAGCTTTACATATGATTGCAGAAGCACAAAAACTTGGTGGAGAAGTAGCTTTTATTGATGCAGAACATGCATTAGATCCATATTACTCTCAAAAACTTGGTGTAAATATTGATGATTTGATTGTGTCACAACCAGATACAGGAGAACAAGCTCTTGAAATTACAGAAGCTCTTGTTAGAAGTGGTGCAATTGATGTTATTGTAATAGATTCTGTAGCAGCATTAGTACCAAAAGCTGAAATTGATGGTGAGATGGGTGATACTCATATAGGATTACAAGCTAGATTAATGTCACAAGCATTACGTAAACTAGCAGGTGTAGTAAGTAAATCAAAAACTACTACTATTTTTATTAATCAGCTTCGTGAAAAAGTAGGCGTAATGTTTGGTAATCCAGAAGTTACTCCTGGTGGACGGGCATTAAAATTTTACTCTTCAATTAGAATTGATGTTAGAAGAATTCAATCAATTAAAGAGGGAACTACATTTAATGGAAACAGAACAAGAGCTAGAGTCGTTAAAAACAAAGTAGCACCACCATTTAAATTTGCAGAATTTGATATTATGTATGGAACTGGAATTTCAAAAGAAGGAGATGTACTAGATTTAGCTGCTGAGATAGATATTGTGAATAAAAGTGGCTCGTGGTATTCTTATGCTGAACAGCGAATAGGTCAAGGACGAGAAAATGCTAAGAAATATCTTAAAGATAATCCAGAGATCTATATTGAAATTGAAAAAAAATTAAGAGAGCATTATGGATTAACTAATCATGAGCAACTTGACGATACTGACAATTGAAGAAGGTAAAAAACATTTCACACTATATTTTGATAATCGTGATAGTTTAAGTGTACTAAAAGAAACCTATTTTATGTATTCTTTATATGAATTAGAGGAAGTTACTTTACAATTAATTGAAGATATAAAAAAAAGAGATCAATTGATTATCTGTGAAATTACAGCTAGAAAAAATCTAACCGGTGGTTTAAAAACAACTAACCGGTTATTTTTTATATTATCAGATAAAGGGTATAAGGAATCTATAATAGAACAAGTTATAAAGAAATTAACAACAGAAGGGTTGTTAAATGATATAGTTTATGCAGAAAAGTATATTATAAAAAAAATTAAAGGAAAAAAAATATCTAAAAACATGTTAGTAAACTTATTAGTCCAAGAAGGTATTGATGAAACAATAACACTTGAGTTATTAGAAAAACATCATATAAATGATTATGAAACTGCTAAGTTACTAATTAATAAAAGATATAAAGGAAAGGTAAAGGAAGTTGAAAAAATTTATAAATACCTTTCTTCAAAAGGATTTGAACAAGATGTCATATTTGCCATTCTTGGGAAGGAAATTTAATGGATAAAGTTTTACTAGTTTCACTAGGATGTCCTAAAAACTTAGTTGATTCTGAAATAATCACAGGTGTATTAATGGATAATGATTATAAAATGACTGTTGATGTAAATCAAGCTGATACTGTAATTATAAATACATGCTCATTTATACAACCAGCTGTTGAAGAAGCAATTGATACTATTTTAAAATATGCTAAATTAAAGAATGAAGGTGTATTTAAAAAATTAATTGTTGCAGGATGTTTAGTTGAACGATATAAAGAAGATATTATTGATAAAATTGAAGAAGTAGATGCTTGCTTAGGTATTAAAGCTATTAAAGATATTGCTAAATTATTAAATGAAGACGCGATTTGTGTTTATGGGAATGATTATGATATTGATTTTTTAAATTTACCAAGAACAATATCAGGAGATCAACCATATGCATATTTAAAAATTGGTGATGGGTGTGATAACACATGTACTTATTGTACTATTCCTTCAATAAGAGGGAAGATGCAAAGTAGAACTATGGATGAAATAGTTTCAGAGGCAATTACCTTAGAGCAAAATGGTATTAAAGAAATTATTTTAGTAGCTCAAGATGTAACTGCATATGGATTAGATCTTTATGGCAAGTATGTTTTAGCTAAATTAATAAAGCAAATAATTGAAAAAACAGATAAACTTTGGATTAGACTACTTTATTGTTATCCAGAAAGCACAACAGATGAATTAATAGATTTAATGGCAAATGAAAAACGTTTTTTAAGTTATATTGATATTCCATTACAACACGGAAGTAATAAAATACTACGATTAATGAATCGTAAGGGAACAAA
>JAUUZV010000230.1 GCA_030592085.1 Clostridia bacterium
CTTATTATGTATTTGCTTTATCATTATTTGTATTAATTGATCAATTGTTTATTGGCCACTTTTTTGAAGGGATTTTTTAATGAGTGTAAACATTCTTGCCATTGAAAGTAGTTGTGATGAAACAGCTTGTGCAATAATACAAGATGGTAGAAAAGAACTTGTAAATATTATTGCTTCACAGGCAGAATTATTTAGTAAATATGGTGGAGTTGTTCCAGAGATTGCTTCTAGAAAACATGTAGAATTAATTATACCAGTTATTAATGAAGCAATAACTAAGGCAAATTGTGAAATTGATGCAATTGCTGTTACAAAAGGGCCCGGTTTAGTGGGTGCATTACTAGTTGGAATACAAGCAGCTAAAGGTTTAGCGTATGCTCTTAAAAAACCACTTATTGGTGTAAATCATTTACACGGTCATATTGCAGCTAACTTTCTAGGTAATAAAGATGTTAAACCACCTTTTATTTGTTTATTAGTTTCAGGTGGTCATTCTCATGTTCTTCATGTAAAGGATTATACAACGATTGTTACTTTAGGTAGAACAAGAGATGATGCAGCGGGTGAAGCTTTTGATAAAATCGCAAGAGCTCTGGGTCTTGGTTATCCAGGTGGACCAAAAGTTGATAAAATGGCTAAAAAAGGAAATCCAGAGGCCATTTTATTTCCTAGAAGTAAATTTAAAGATAATCCATATGATTTTAGTTTTTCTGGATTAAAAACATCAGTACTAAACTATGTAAATCAGAGAAATCAAAAAAATGAACCTGTAATTGTAAAAGACATCTGTGCTTCATTTCAAAAAGCCGTAAGTGATGTGTTAATAAAAAATACTTTATTAGCTGCAAAGACTACAAATTTAGACACTGTTGTTTTGGCAGGTGGAGTTGCAGCAAACACATATTTGCGAAGTGAAATGAGTAAAGCTTGCTTAGAAAATAATTTAATTGTTCATTATCCTCCAATTAAATATTGTACTGATAATGCTGCCATGATAGGGTCTTTTGCTTATTATCAATATATAAACAATGATTTTTCAGATATGTCGTTAAATGCTCAGCCTTCGCTGCGATTATAAGAAAGGTGATAATAATTGATTGATTTACATGTACATACAACAGCTAGTGATGGTAGTTTATCACCAACTCTAATTGTAAAAGAAGCGGCAAAGTTGGGAATTACACATTTAGGAATTGCTGACCATGATACTGTTAATGGTATTAAAGAAGCGTTGGAAGCTGGTGAAAAATATGGAGTAACTGTTATACCTTGTGTTGAACTTGGAACAGACTATGAAGGAATGGAAACTCATATTTTAGGTTATTTTAGACCGGATAATTTTCATAATATAGAACACTACTTTGAATGGATTTTACAAAAAAGATTTCATCGTAATGAACAGATGATTAGAAATTTGCAAAAAGCTGGATATTTAATAACAATTAAAGAGGTTATGGAAAAAGCTAATGGAGGTACACCAGGTAGACCTCATATAGCAAAAATTCTTATTGAAAAAGGATATTGTAGTGATATTAATGAGGCTTTTAATAAAATCTTATTACGTCATGATATTTATATAAAAAGAGAAAAGACCACACCAGAAAGTGCCATTAAAGAAATTCTTAAAGCTGGGGGTATTCCTGTTTGTGCTCATCCTGTCTATTTAGATGAAAAGGGTTTATTTGAAAAAGCAATAGCCTTATTTATAACTTATGGTCTTAAGGGAATAGAAGTATATCATTGTGCTCATAAAGAACGCCATGAAAAAAAATACCGTAAAGCAGCTAAAAAATATAAATTAATAATGACAGGTGGATCCGATTTTCACGGAGAAAATAAAGATGGTGTAACATTAGGTGGGGTAAGAGTACCAGATGAATTAGCAATTGAACTGTTAAAAGCATTAGAAGGATAGTGAAATGATAAAAAAGGTATTTAGTAAATTACTATTAAATAGAGAAGCAAGGCTTTTTGATTCTCATCTATATATACTTAAAGGTTTTTTAGGAGTACTGATTGGATATGTTCTTTTTGAAACCCATTCCTTTATTGGCAGAGATATGATTTCGCTACTCTTTGGAATGATGTTAGCCTTAGAACCAGTAAATACAACAGGTCTTAAGAGTGGGTTAAATCAGGTGAAGGCATCACTAGTTGGAGGAATTAGTACTGCATTGATTGTAGGGTTATTTGGAATTAATTTTATAACAGTGCCAATTGCCATGGCAGTGACAATGTATATATCTTTATTAATAGATTGGAAAAGTATTTTACCAGTGGCTATGTTTACTTCAATTTATATGACACAAGTTATTCAATATACAGCAGCAGGTGATGCAAGTATGTTAATTACTTTACAATTAAGATTCTTATCTCTTGGTGCAGGAGTTTTAATTGCATTTATTTTAAATTATTTATTTTCTTTGCTATTTTATAAATCCATGATTCGAAAAAGAGTTGTGTTTTTATTAGAACAAACAGCAACTCTAATGGGTAGATATATTGAACATATGAAAAGTCATGATGTTCCCAAGTTGAAAATACTAAAAAGAGAGATGCCCCTAATTTTTGGTGACATAAATTACGTCTATGGACATATCACGGATTTACGAAGTGAAAGAAAAAAAAGATTAGATTTTAAAGTTTACTCTCGAGTTATATTAGAAGTAAGAGATTTAAATCATTATCATCTTGCCCTTGTAATGAGATCCCTTGAAGAAAAAGACCCTGAAATTGTTGACGAAATGATTATTATTAAAGAAGAAGTTGATGCAATTTCTAGATTATTATATAAAAAAGAAACATTTGTAGAAAAAAATATATGTAATCTAATTAAACATGAAGTTGTACATAAAATGTGTGGATCTCTTGTTAAAATATATGAACATCTCAATCAATTAGAAAACCACAAAAAGTTAATTGAAAAAAATAAAAAAGATGATTGACAGATAGGTATATATATATTAAGATTAGTATCGCTGTGA
>JAUUZV010000036.1 GCA_030592085.1 Clostridia bacterium
ACTAATACCAGCATCTATTTCATCAAATATTATTGTTTCAATTTGATCATTATCAGCTAGTATATTCTTAATTGCTAACATTATTCTAGACATTTCACCACCTGAAGCTATTCGTCTTAGTGGTAATAAAGTGCTACCTCTATTTGTTGATATATAAAATTCCACTTCATCATTCCCAGTATTACCAAAATATTTATAACCAAGATTATTTACTTTATCAATTAATTTGAATTGTACAGAAAACTTTGCATTCTTCATTTCAAGATCATGTAATTCATTATCAATCTGTTTTTCAAACAATAAAGCTTTTTCTTTTCTTAGTTGAGTTAATTTTATAGCATATTCACTTAATAGCTTTTCATGATTCTTAACTTTTATAAGTTTTTCATTATGAATTTTCTCATAATTATTTAATACATTTATTTTATCTAATAAATTATTATAAAATTGAATAACATCATCTTTTGTTTTTCCATATTTTCCAGTAATTCTTGATATATCATGATATATATCATTAATTTTTTCAAATTCATCTTCACTAAAAGATAATGAAGTAGAATAACTATTAATAGCTTTTATACTTTCTCCTATCATATAGTAACTATCATTAAGACTAGATTTAGCATTTAATAATAATTCATCTTCTGGACAATGCTCAAGGTGTTTTATAGATTCAAATAATAAAGATGATATATTGTTGGTCTCATCATCAAGAAGTTGTAAGGTTTTTTGGATATTTATATTAATTTTCTCATAATCATCCATTTCTTTTTTTCTATCTCTAATTTCATCCCAATTTTGAACTAAGACATTTGATTGTTCTATGTCATTAACCTGAAAAGAGTATATTTCTTTATCACGTTCTCGTTCTTCTATTGAGCCTGCTACACTTTTTAATTCATTTATAACTTTTTGATATAGTAATAACTCATTTTTATAATCTATAAGTATACTATTAATGACTTTATTAGAAAATAAGTCTAAATAATATAAATGTTTTTCTTGATTAAGTAATGTTTGATTTTCATATTGACCATGTATGTCAAATAAAATAGATGCAACTTCACTAATAGTATTTAAAGTAGTCAATTGCTGATTTATTCTACATTCTGATTTTTGTGTTTGATTTATTTTTCTTGTAATTACAAGTAAATCTTCATTAGTGTCTATTGTGAATATTTGTTTAATAAGTTCTTTTTGTTTTATTGATAATTGAAAAGCTGCTGAAACTAATGCATATTTACAATCTTTTCTTATCATCTCTTTATATGCCCTCGCTCCACTTATTAATGATAAAGCATTAATTAATACTGATTTACCAGATCCAGATTCACCGGTTATAACAGTGAAATTCTCATATAAATCAATAGTAGCACTTTGAAAAATAGCGAAATTTTGAACAGTAATTTGACGAAGCAATTTAACCTCTCAATTCTTTATTAAAAAATAACATTGCAGAAAGCGCATCTTCTTTTGATTTAGCAATAGACATAATGGTATCATCGCCTGCAATTGTTCCAATTATTTCATCAATATTAAGACTATCAATGGCACTAGCAGCAGCTCCTGCCATTCCTGGTAGTGTTTTTATAATAAGAATATTTTGTGCACATTCAGATGAAATATATGATTGTCTTAATACGGTTAAAAGTCGTTTTGATATGATAATTTTAGTTTCATTTTGCATTATATATTTACTTTCTCCTGTAATCGTAGTTGTCTTTACAAGTCTTAGATCTTTAATATCTCTTGAAACAGTTGCTTGAGTAACTTCAAAACCTAATATATTAAGTTCATTAGCTAATTCCTCCTGAGTTGTTATTTCCTTATTTTCAATAATCTCTAAAATTTTAATATGTCTTTTTTGTTTCATCTATCTCTCCCTATTATACATTTTTTTACGAAGCGTATCATAAAAACTACTGTCACTTACTTTTATTAGTTTAGCTTGAATTTTACTCATTTTTATTTTAATTTCATCATTTCCTTGTAAAGTGAAGGTTTTTTGGCCGTCAATAGATAATAAACAACGAGAATTTTCATCATTTATAACTTTTATAGCTATTATTGCTTTTTTAGAAATAACAAATGAGCGAGAATGCATAACATGTGAACAAATTGGTGTTACAAGCATTAATTTTGAGTTATGTTCAATAACTGGCCCACCTGCTGATAATGCATAACCTGTAGATCCAGTTGGTGTTGATATAATAAGTCCATCTCCTGGGAAAGAATCGACAAAAGAATTATCAATGGTTAAATCCAGTGTAATAATTCTAGACAATTCTCCTCTAGAAATTACAAAATCATTAAGTGCATTATCTTTGTATATTATTTTTCCATTTCTAATTATTTGACAGGAAATCATCATTCTAGTGGTTATTTCATAATCATTATTAGCAATTCTTTCTATTGATGAATTTAGATTTTTAAGTTCAATTTCTGATAAAAAGCCTAAAGACCCTAAGTTTATACCTAATATTGGTATAGAAAGTGCTGCAGTTTGCCTAGCAATATTTAAAAATGTGCCATCTCCACCCAAAGAGAAAATAATAGATACATTAGCAAGTTTGTCTAAATCTATTTTTTCATCTTTACCTAAAGTAATTTGAAAAACATTACATAAACTAACTTCACTTAATTGTTTGCATATTAACGTACTTATCTTTTTGTTTTGGTCTTTATCTTTGTTTGAAATAACTGCATATTTTATAGTCATTTTTAAAAATTTCCTCTGTATAATTATACATTATTGCTTATAAACTATCAATGAGAATTTTTATTCCTATGGCAATTATAATTAATCCACCAAATATTTCAGAACCTTTCCTAAAGAATTTATTGATTTTACATCCAAACTTAATTCCGACATATGAAACTACGAAAGTTACAATTCCAATAATCATTGAAGCATACAATATTGAAACATTAACCATTGAAAGAGAAATTCCTGTAGCAAATGCATCAATACTAGTAGCAAAAGCTAATAAAATGATTTTTTTGGGTGTTAATACTATTAAATCACAATTATCACTGATTTTAACTGCTTCAATTAACATATGAATTCCAATTATTATTAAAATAACAAATGCAATATAACCTGTGAAGTTTTCAATGCTACTTTTAAAGATAGATGCTAAATAAAATCCTATAATAGGCATTATACCTTGAAATAAACCAAAAGTAATCGCTAAAATTAATTGATCTTTTTCTTTTTTAGCAGCATTTGAGATGCCACAAGATATGGAAACAGCAAAAGCATCCATAGATAAGGCTAATGCAGTTAGAATAATAAGATATATACTCATGATAACTCTTTTTCTAGTAATTCTTTACAAGCTCTTATAGCTTTTCCTCTATGACTAATTGAATTTTTTTCAATTTCACTTAATTGAGCAAATGTTTTTTTGAATTCTTTAACATAAAAAATTGGATCATAACCAAAACCATTATTTCCAGTAGGCTTAGTAATAATAGTACCTTTACAATCACCTTTTACATAAAATATCTTTTTTTTAATAATAATACAAATAACTGTAGAAAAAGAAGCTAATCTTTCATTTACTGGAATATCTTCTATAACTTTAATTAATTTTTCATTGTTTTCTTTATCAGTAGCGTTTAATCCTGCATAACGTTTAGAGTATACACCTGGTTTATCATTTAATGATTTTACTATTAGACCTGAATCATCTGCTATAACAATATGATTTGTGAATTTTTTAGCATCAAGTGCTTTAATTAGTGCATTTTCTTTAAATGTACTACCTGTTTCATCTGGATTAGATAAAATATTTGCATCTTTTAAACTAAGAATTTCATATTTTTGATCATTATTATTAAATATTGATTTAATTTCACTAATTTTATGTTGATTATTGCTGGCAACAATTATTTTAATCACTTTATTTTCCTAATAATTCTTTCTTTTGAAGTAATATTAATTGAGAAATTGAAGTTTTACCATAATCAATCATTTTATTAAGTTCATCTTGTGAAAATGATTTTCCTTCTGCAGTTCCTTGTATTTCAATAATTTCTAAATTTTCATTCATTACTATATTACAATCAACTTCAGCAGTTGAATCTTCTATATAACATAAATCAGATAAGACTTTTGAATCTACAATTCCAACACTTATTGCTGCAACAAATGAAGAAATTGGATTCTCTTTTATGACTTTTTTATCAACCAATTGTTGACATGCTTGATACATTGCAATAAAACCACCGGTTATAGAAGCTGTTCTTGTTCCCCCATCTGCTTGTAATACATCACAATCAATAATAATTGTCCTAGGACCTAATTTAGCTAAATCAATAGAAGCTCGTAATGAACGCCCAATGAGGCGTTGTATTTCGCTTCCTCGTGAATTTTTCTTTAATTTATTAATCTCTCTATTAGTTCTAGTAGATGTGGCTCTTGGAAGCATAGAATACTCAGCTGTTACCCATCCTTCTTTTGATTCTAATTTAAAAGGTGGCACTTTTTCTTCTACAGTAGCATTACATAGTACTTTAGTATTCCCAAATTCAATTAAAACAGATCCTTCTGGATAAATAATATAATTACTTGTTATTTTAACATTTCGCATTTCTTCTGGTTTTCTTAAATCATGTCTCATAATTTAACCTTTCTTAATGGCTAGCTAAATAATCAATAATTCCATTAGTTAATCCAACTGCAATTTTATCTTGATATTCATCACTAGCTAACAAATTCCATTCTTCAGTATTTGTAATAAATCCCATTTCTAATATGATAGCAGGCATTAATGATTTATTAGTAATTAACATTGTAGTTGTACGAATTAATCCCATATCATTAGCATTAGTTGTGGCAATTAGATTATTTTGAATAGTCCTAGCAAGTTCTTCTTCATCTTTATATATTGTCAATAATCCATTAACACTATGATCATCATAAGAATTAGCATGAATATTTATTAATAATGAAGCATCTAGTAAATTTGCAATGTCAACTCGCTCATTTAATCCAACATATTCATCATTTTCTCTAATTAAGAAACAATCATATCCAGCTTTAGTTAATTCTTCACATGTTTTTAATGCAACTGCTAATGTAATATCTTTTTCATAACGACCTTCATAAAATGCTCCAACATCAGTTCCACCATGACCGGCGTAAATAATTATAACTCCTGATGAGTTTTTAACATCAAGTAAAGTTAAAGTAGCGTTATAATCTCTAGTATTAGGATAGTATACTAACGGTTTTTTTGCATTAAATTCAATAATTGTTTTAGAACCATCAGTTCTAATATCAATATAATTTAAATAATCATCATTAAATAGTAATTTTTCCTCTTTAATCCCTGGAAGACGATTACTATCAATAGTAATTGTATATACTAAACCATCATCAGAAAAAGCTTCTTCATAATATTTTTGAGTGCTTTCAACTGATGAACAAATTTTGCCATTATCAATAACAATATATTTTCTTATTGTACTATTATTATATGTGAATAATTCATGATTAATTGAAGTATAAAAGTCTAAAACAACTGAATCTTGGTTTTTTGTCTCATTAAAATTAAAATTATTATTTAGCGAAATAACAATCTCTATAGAATCTTCACCAAATGTACTAGCAGAAACTTCATTAATAATTCCTTCATCGTTAATAACATTTAATGTGTTTCCTTCAAGTGTTCTACCTGATATATTAATAATCATTTTATAATCATCTGTCTGGACTTTATATGAATAGGATGGTGAAATATTATCAATAATTAATTGATTATCTGATATTGTTAGTAATAATTCATCGTTTCTAACTGGTGTTATGGTATTTGTAGGAATTGTTGTTTCTTTCATAGGTGTTTCACTATGACTTACAGGTTCTTCTGATGATAAAACTGTGTTATCTAAAACCAAATAAATTCCTAATAATACAACTAATAATACCAATAATGTTGATATTGTTATTATAATAAATTTATGTTCTTTTTTATGTTTTTCCATGCACTCACCTGACGTATTTTAATGTTTCCAATATGCCGTTTGCTATTCCATTGGCAATTAATTGTTGATAATCAGGTTGTAACATATTTGATAATTCTGACTCATTAGTTATGAAGCCACATTCGACTAAAACAGATGGCATATTAGTATCTTTTAAGACAACCAATTTATCTCTATCGATTATACCTAAATCTGCTGCGTCTGTCGAGGAAATGATTCCATTTTGAATAAATGTTGCTAACAATTGTCCGTTTGGATAATCGTAATTAGGAATACCAGGATATGCTAATGTCATAATACCACTAAAATCAGGATCATCTAAAGCATTTATATGAACACTAACAAATAATGATGCATTTAATAGATTAGCTAAATCAGCTCTCTCATAAACACCAATAAATTCATCTGTTTCTCTTAACATAAAAGTTTTTATTCCTAAATCATTTAATTGTTTTTCAAGTTTTAGTGAAATATCTAAATTAATTGTGGATTCATAAATATCACCACTAATAGCTCCTGGATCAAATCCGCCATGACCTGGATCAATTATAACAAACGTTTCGTCAATTTTAGGTAATATATTAATGTGACTACTTCTATCTTCCCCATTAACATAATAGATAAAAGGCTGTTTAGCTTCTATAGTTAAAGTAACTTTTTCACCTAGTCTATTAACAAAAATACTATTTATATAATCATCATTAATATATAATTGCCCACTTGTAATCGAATATGAAGAATCGCTAAAAGTGATTTTATATGTTAAACCATCATCTGATAAGTTATATGTATAATATTTAATATTAGCATCACTTCTATTAGCTAAAAGTGTATCAATAACAGATATATATTTTCTATCACCATAATTATAGTAATTAATGCCATTAACAACTGGTTTGTTTATTACTATTGATAATTGTTCACCTTTAATTAAATCAAATGAACTTTGAAAATCAGTTGCTATTTCATATCTTGTACCCTCTTCATATGGATATGCTTTAATATAAGTAATATTTTCATTTTCGATTATTTCTTCGTGTTCTCCAGTTAATTCATTAGATGGAATATCAATAATTATTCTAAATGGATCTGATAATCGCTCAACATGATAATCTGTATAATCCGAAGTTAATAAAGTAATAACATTATTTTCAACTGAAAAAGGTTTTATTTCAGTAATAAAATTCCCATCAATAGATACAATAATTACAACTGAACCATTTTCTTGATAAATTGAATATTGATAATCATTATTTAAATCAAATACTATTTTCGATTTATCATTATCAGAAGTTGATGTTCTAATAGCAGTAAATGTTTCACCTACTAAATCACTAATACTAGGTGTAAAAGCTGTAAAATCAATTACTAATCTATTAGGATTTTCAAGTAAATATGTTTTATCAATATCAAAAGATCCTAATAAAATAATTTTATCAGATAAATATCCACTTTCAATTGTTATTTGATCATTAATCTCTTCTATCTCTTCAATTACTACATTATCTAAGTATTCACCTGTAAATAATTTATATACATCAACATGAGCATATGATACTCCATCAATAATAGTCACTGGATAATCATAAATCATTAAATGACCATTAATATATACATGATTTGAAGTATTTTTAAACATCATTTGATTATCATTATGTTTAATTAGAATACTTTTTGTATTATTGTCCCATGATATCTCACCTTCAAATACATTTGATAATGTACGAAGGGGTACATGCTTTAATCCATTAATTAATATAATGGGTACTTCTGATATTACTGTACTTTTATCTACTGTTTTTGTAACAATAATATTATGATCTGACACAGTAACAACTGGTTCAGACGCAAAAACAGAATAAGTTAAAGAACAAATCAATAAAATTGTAAAGATTGATAATAAGAATTTTCTCATAGTACCTTCCCGTGTGTTTCTTTCTTTCGTATATGTATATTATATAGTAGTTTAAAGGTTATGTAAATGATTATTAAGTATCACAAACGGTACTAATACTGCTTAATGATACTTTGATTTCGTCACGTGTTTTGTTACCGTTATTTAGTTGTTATTTGGTGTATTTTAGGGTATAGAAAAAGTCACACAAACGACCGTTAATATGACTATGTAAATATATTTAATTGTGATTTATTGTTTTGTAACTAACCAAAGACTTCATTTTTTTTAACAGTCTCACTTAGAAACATATTATTAATCGATATATCTTCTCATTCTCCTAATCATTACAGATAATAATTATGATACCATTTTATTTATCGGGAAAATGATTTCTATGAAATAAAGTAAAAGCTAGCTTAAATTTCTATACTTTAGTAAATCATCATAAACCTTTATTAAAATTTAATCTAAATTTTGCTTTATTGTTGATATTGATTTAATAATATTTTCCATCTCTGTACGCTTAAATGAATCAAAATCTTTAATCCACATAAATCTCCCTGCATAGTAATAACCATTATATAAGAAACCTATCTCTTTCAAGTAAATTGGATTTCCTCCACCAGTAAACACTTCCGTTATATAAGCTGTAGTATTATCTAAATTCTCTAAAATAATTTCTTCTGTTTCGCCAAAAATAGTATCGGAATTAGAAATTTTATTTCTTAAATCATTTAAGAAGTAATCGTAAACCGTAGTCACATTATCTTCCGCTACAAGACTATCAATCTTAGTTACATCAATTAGAAGTTGGCCATTACTATATTCTAAAGCAAATACACTATTTGGTTTAAGAATCACATCTGAAGTAGTCCATAGACTAGTAACTGTAATCTCCATACTATGATCAATGCTCACATATACATTGTCTTCTTTTTTAGCCTGCACCAAATTAATCACATTACTTTCTAGTTGAGAATCAACTTCAATGGAATGTACCATGTTTATTAAGTCTTCCTCTGTTATATCATTACTATTAGCATATATTACGAAATTATATCCAAAATTACTGTTTGTTGCTTCACATATAATCGCTTTGTCATTATCATCTCTCATTATTTGCCACAAAACATCCATTCCATTTGGTAATTTTTCAATTACTACTTCAGATTCTGAATATGTATTATCAAAATGAATTGCATAAAAATATGATACTAATGAATTAAACTTAATATGTGCAGTTTCATTATAGTTATCTATGGGAGCATGATTAGCTCTAATCAGAGCATAATTTTCAATCACGTAATGCTCATCTGATAAAATATCTCTACCATTGTTGCTTTGTTCTTCTAAATTTTTTACATCAATAGAATACAACCCATTAGCTAAATATAGTCTACTACTATCACTTACTTCATTTGAAGTGTTCGTAGGTATAGATGCAGGAGTCGTAATTTTAGTAGTTGTTTGTGTTTGAGTAGTTGTTTGTGTTTGAGTAGTTGCTTGTGTTTGAGTAGTTGTTTGTGTTTTAGTAGTTGCTTGTATTTGAGTAGTTGCTTGTGTTGTTGTTATAACAGGTGCAATACTTGTTGATGACGTTAATGAAGTAGTAATAATAGGCACAGTACTTGTTGCTTTAGGTTGCTTATTCTCGACTTTTGTAACACAACTAGATAGTAGGCTAGTTATTAAAATAACTACTAATATAATGATAAATAATTTCTTCATGCTTCCCCCTAATATACAATCTTGATAAAATTTCATCTTTGGTTTCCCTTCCATATTTTATCATATTGCATTATTATAAGCAATTATATGAGGTGGCTAGTAATCCTCTCATTTTATATTAGGTTTACATATACATAACCCTATTATATTTACCCAATAGATTAGATCTTCCTTATACATTCTTTCCTCGTCATTCCCTCGTCATCATAAACCCGAAGGGTTATAAATGTTACAAGATTTTGACTCATTTTCTTCGAGTTACCTATATATACTTAAATATACCTACTGAACAAACTTACATGCTTGAAAGTGCTTTGTCCTAGTACTTAACGGTACTTATTTGAACTTATATTATCTTAATTAAATATGCTGATTGACGACTGGAAATCGTGTTCATGTTAATTATTAATTCTAAATTTATATATTTTACGTCAGAATAAATCATTTCTTGAAGTGTTTTATTTTGTTTCAAAAGTTATTTTATCTTTAAATTTAGATGAATTGTATGAATTAATACATCCACAATATTTTTGTCTATACATTCCATGGTCCCTAGCCATATTTTGTCCTTCTCTATAAAAAGGTCTAAAATCAATGCATAAGAATTCTACTTTATATTTAGCTGCCATTTCATTTGCTATTTTAATGATCTTTTCATGTTGTTGATATGGACTTATTAACAATGTTGTAGTGAAATGAGTAAAATTGTTTTCACTTGCAAATTTTGCTGTTTTTTCAATTCTTAATGTATAACAAAAATCACAATTATCTGTTTTATTTTCCCAATCAGATTGTCTAAAAGATTCTAGATGATGTAATTTAACTTTCTCTTCATTACAAAAGTCTTTTAAAGTCTCAAATCTTCTTAAATATTCTTTATATGGATGTATATTAGGGTTATAGTATAAACTCTCATAAGTAATATCACTCGTTTTAAAATACTTGTTAATATAAATTAAACAAGGAGCACAACAAGTTTGTATTAGTAATCTATCATTTTTCTTCATAAGGTAATCCTAAATGGTCATATCCTAATTTTGTTACGACTCTTCCCTTTGGTGTCTTATTAATAAATCCAAGCTGTAGTAAAAAGGGTTCATATACATCTTCAATAGTTTCTTTTTCTTCACTAATTGCTGATGAAATTGTTTCTAAACCAACTGGTCCACCACCAAATTTGTTAATAATAGTTAATAAATACAACCTATCAGTAGCATCTAAACCAATTGAATCTACTTCAAGTTTTAAAAGACTATAATCAGCAATTTCTTTGTTTATAATTGTCATGTCACTAATTTGAGCAAAATCTCTAACTCGCTTTAATAACCTATTTGCAATTCTAGGTGTTCCTCTTGAACGTCTAGCTATTTCAAAAGCACCTTGTTCATCAATTGGAAAATGTAAAATTCCAGCAGAACGTTCAACAATTATTTTTAATTGTTCATTAGTATACATATCTAAACGTGAAATAACACCAAATCTATCTCGTAAAGGAGATGTTAACATTCCAGCTCTAGTTGTTGCACCAATTAAAGTAAATTGAGGTAGATCTAAACGTATACTTCTAGCACTTGGACCTTTACCAATTATTATATCAAGTGCATAATCTTCCATTGCAGGATACAATATTTCTTCAACTGCTCTATTTAAACGATGTATTTCATCAATAAATAGTACATCATGTTCTCCTAGATTAGTTAAAATTGCTGCTAAGTCCCCTGCTTTTTCAATTGCTGGTCCACTAGTAATACGAATACTAACACCTAGTTCAGTTGCTATTATATTAGCTAAGGTTGTTTTACCAAGACCTGGAGGACCATATAACAAGACATGGTCAAGCGCTTCTTCTCGTTGTTTAGTAGCTTTAATAAATACTTTTATATTTGCTTTAACTTTTTCTTGACCAATATATTCTTCAAAATTTCTTGGTCTAAGTGAATTTTCATTAAAATCCTGTGAAGTTAATTGATTATCTAGATTTCTTTCATTTTCCATTGTTTACTCCATTAACCTATTGCTCTTAAAGCTTTTTTAATAATATCTTCTAATGAATCGCTTTCATTATATACTTTTCCAATAAGTTCTATTGCATCTTTTGATTTATATCCAAGAACCATTAAAGCCATTTTAGCTTCATTTAATAATTCATCATTAATATTATCATTAACTAAAACTTGTTCATCATTTATATCTAAATTCTTGAATTTATCTTTTAACTCTAAAATAATTCTTTGAGCTGTTTTTTTACCAACCCCATTTGCCTTTGAAATTGTTTTTTCATCATTAGTAGCAATAGCCATAGCAAATTCATTAGTACTTAATGTAGATAATACAGCAATACTAGCTTTAGGGCCAACACCAGATATACTTATTAACATTTTAAAAATAACTAATTCTTCTTCATCCATAAATCCAAACAAAGAAAATTGATCTTCTCTTACATGAAGATATGTATGAATTAATACTTCTTCATTAATCATAATTTTAGATAGCGAAGTATAAGATGTGTTTATTCCATAACCAATACCATTATTTTCAATAATTACTTTTTGATTATCCTTATAAACAGCTATTCCTTTAATATATTTGTACATTAAGTCTCCTTTTCAAATCGCGGATTATATGAATGTGCATGACATATAGCAACAGCTAGAGCATCAGCAACATCATCAGGTTTTGGAATAGTTTTTAAATTTAGTAATACTTTAACCATTTGCTGCACTTGACTTTTAGCAGCTCTACCATAACCACAAACTGCTTGTTTGACCTGTAGTGGTGTATATTCATATACAGGTAAATCATTATAAGAACCACTTAAAATCACAACACCACGACCATGACCAACCTTAATGGCTGTTTTAGTATTAGTATTAAAAAATAATTCTTCAACAGCCATAACATCTACATTATATTTTTTAATTATACTACTAATCTCTTTATAAATTACTAATAATCTCTTAGAAAAGACCATATCTGCTGGTGTAGTAACAGCTCCATAGTCTATAACTTTAAATTTATTCCCTATGTATTCTACGATACCATAACCTGTAATCGCATATCCTGGATCAATACCTAAGATGATCATAATTCCTCACAAAATGAATATTTAAAATATATATTGCATATTTATACATTTTATTGTATACTACCTATAATATAAATATTTTATCATACTTGAGGAGGATTTTGTATGAGTAATAAAGAGAAATTTCTATTAGCGTATTCCGGAGGATTAGATACATCCATCATTATACCTTGGTTAAAAGAAAACTATGATTGTGAAGTAATTGCAATGGCCGCTGATGTTGGACAAGGTGATGAATTAGACCCTTTATATGAAAAAGCAAAACAAGCAGGAGCTACTAAATTATATATTGAAGATTTAAATACTGAATTCATAAATAACTATGTATTCCCTACTTTAAAAGCATCTGCAGTTTATGAAAATAAATATTTACTAGGAACTTCATTTGCACGTCCTATTATTGCTAAACGGTTAGTTGAGATAGCATTATTAGAAAATTGTACTGCAATAGTTCATGGTTGTACTGGTAAAGGTAATGATCAAGTACGTTTCGAGTTAACAATTAAAGCATTAGCACCTCATCTTAAAATTATTGCACCATGGAGAATTTGGGATATCGAATCTAGAGAAGATGCAATTGATTATGCAAATGAACGTAATATTCCAATTCCTGTTACTAAGAAGGATAATTACAGCAGAGATCGGAATTTATGGCATTTAAGTCATGAAGGTAGTGATTTAGAAAACCCTGCTAATGAACCTAATTATGATAAATTACTAAAACTTTGTGTTACACCTGAAAATGCACCTGATAAAGCTGAATATGTAAAAGTCGAGTTTGAAAAAGGAATTCCAGTAGCTGTAAATGATAAAAAAATGAATGGTGTTGCTTTAATAACTGAATTAAATAAAATTGGTGGCAAACATGGTATTGGTATCATTGATATCTGCGAAAACCGTTTAGTTGGTATGAAATCACGTGGCGTATATGAAACTCCTGGTGGATCTATTTTATATTATGCACATAACGAGTTAGAATATTTATGTCTAGATAGAGAAACATATCATTATAAAGAAGTTGTTTCTAAAAAATTCGCTGAATTAGTATATAATGGTCAATGGTTTACCCCATTACGTGAATCTATAAGTGCATTTGTTGATGTTACGCAACAAAACGTAACAGGTTGTGTTACACTAAAATTATATAAAGGAAATATTATTCCAGCAGGTACAACATCTAAATATTCATTACATGATGAAGAATTATCATCATTTGAAAAAGATAATGTTTATAACCAAAGTGATTCAGAAGGATTTATTAACTTATTTGGATTACCTATGAAAGTACAAGCATTAATGGAATTAAAAAATAAGGAAAAATAAATATGAAACTATGGGCAGGAAGATTTTCAAAAGATACTGATAAACTAACAAATGATTTTAATTCATCTATATCATTTGATTATAGGTTGTATAAATATGATATTCTAGGAAGCATCGCCCATGCTACAATGCTTGGTAAGTGTAATATAATCTCATTGCATGATAGTAAAAAAATAGTAACTGGATTAGAAGAAATTTTAATAGACATTGAAAATGGATCTCTTTCTTTTGATTCAGATGCTGAAGATATTCATATGTTTATTGAAACTGTTTTAATTAATAGAATTGGTGAAGCTGGTAAAAAACTTCATACAGGACGAAGTCGTAATGATCAAGTTGCTTTAGATACTAGAATGTATGTAAAAGAAGAAATCAATGAGATAAATGATTTAGTTATTTCTTTACGTAAAACATTAGTAAGTTTATCTGAAAGTCATACTAAAAGTTATATGTCAGGTTATACACATTTACAAAAAGCACAACCTACAACATTAGCACATCATTTAATGGCATATTATGAGATGTTCACACGTGATAATAGTCGTTTAGATGATATTTATAAACGAACTGACTTTATGCCTTTAGGAAGTGGTGCCATGGCAACTACTACCTACCC
>JAUUZV010000005.1 GCA_030592085.1 Clostridia bacterium
ATGATAGGACCCGTGATGTAAATTTCTTTTGTAAAAAGATTTTTTTCAATAAAAACAGTTGTGGAGGGATCATTTCTGAAGTAGTCAACCCAAATTGATGTGTCAACTAAAATCTTCCTACTCATACCTGTCTTTGCTCCTTGAATCTTTTAAGGTATTTTCATCGAATTCGATGTTACCTCTAAGACTTTTCATCATTTGTATTTTTTTATATCGAATAGCATCTTTCAATGCCATTTCAACAGCTTTTGATCTATTGGTCGTATTATAAGCAATCTCTGCTTCTCTAATCACTTCATCGGATATGTTTAAAGTCGTTCTTATCTTCATCACATCCCTTCATACATATATTACATCACTTTTATATGCTTGTCAATTGCTATTTTTATTATTCTTTTTTTGTATGATGTTTTTGTATGATGTTTTTGTATGAAGTTTTTTTATTAAATAAAAAACCACCTGTTAAGGTGGTATTAATCTTAATTTTCAATTCTACCATTGTTTCTCAATTTGTTCTCTAACAACTTCAACTGCTCTCTTTGCCTTCCATGGCTCATTAGTTAAAGTATATATATCTCTAAATATAATCTCACTCTGGCATCCCTTAGCTTGATCAAGGGTATATGCTATGTGCTCCCTAAAAGCAGGTTCATCAAATTGTCCTACCCCAATGTAATTAGGACTTGGTTTTCTAGAATAAATAATTTTACTATCTTTAAGTTGTTGACCCATATAATTTTCATCGCACCATGGAGAAATTGATACTTTTCGTAAGTTTGGTAAATCTTTTAAACTTGTCTCCCATATCTCGTGAACAGGTTCACAACACCCATAATATGTAAGACCAAATAACTTAGCAACTCTCTTGAAACTAGGATATACAAATTCTTTATACATAGAAGCAGAAATACCCACACTTTCTTGTGAATTCATGTTAATCCATAAATCTTTAGTTGTTATGTGTTTTGTTTTTTTATATTGTTCTGTTGGAAGCTCATTTGTAAAACCAAAACTCCCAGCTCCTGCTAAATGATTACCATTATCAAGAGTTAATAAATTGTTTTCTTGTTGCCACAAAATATACTCAATAGAGTCGGTTGTTATAAAGTCAAAAAGTTCATGAGTTTTTTCAGGATAATCTATCATTGAATACATTAAACGCTCTAAACCCATTATATTTACAATTCTAGCAGTTAATGAAATAAACCATCGTAGTGAGTCATTGTATAATCTAATTGGTAAAATATCTCCAATTAATTCATTAACAAAATCATAATTTTCTTTAGTATACAACTCATCATAACTATAAACAGAACGTTCTATTAGATGATAATCATCTTTTAAATCAGTAATTGGATGTTCCATAGCATACCCAATAACTCGGCCCTTACCATCTTTTGCTCTGTGAATATGCCTTTTTATATTTAATTCTCTCATATTGATTTTATGTTTAACATTAATAAAATTAGGCATAACTTTATCATCGTTTACTTTTTCATAATTTATTATATTCATTAGTAATTGCATTTCTAATTCTTTTGCCATTTGAGTCTGACAGCGTAATGGTGGTAATAAGTCATCTCTAAAAGAAGCCATCTCCATAATTACCATTGGTTTTTCGCTTTTTAAACTATTAAGGTCATACCATGCTTTCTCTCTTTGTTTCATAATATCATGATCTGCATATTCGGCTTGTTTTTTCGCTAAGTCTCTTAAGTAATTAATCTCTGTCTGGCTAATGGTTTCACTCATCTAGGTTTCCCCTTTTTTCTTTTATTATACAGAAAAAAAACAACAATAAAAGATATAATCTAATCATTTGTTGTTTTTAATAGAAGTTTTATTTATTTCTACTCTTTATTTTGTAAAGCTAGTACTCCCTCTTCACCTGTTCTTATTTTTATTACATTTTCCACATTATAAATAAATATTTTTCCATCACCAATTTCACCTGTATATAACACTTGCTTTGCAATGCTAATAACTTTAGAAACTGGTACTTCACTAACTATTATTTCTAATTTAATTTTAGGTAATAAGTTTATTTCAAGTGGAGTACCTCGATACATCTCAGTTTTCCCTTTTTGTATACCACAACCTAACACTTGATAAACTGTCATTCCAGTTACACCAATATCATTTAATTCTTGCTTTAATTCTTCAAATTTTTCAGGTCTTGTAATAATATCTATTCGCGTCATTTTACTCATTTTCTACCTCCAAATCCTATACATATTATATTATAAAGATATATATGCTGAAATTCCATGTTCAATTTTATCAATACCACTATCTTCCATTTCTTTAGTAATACGAATTCCTTTCGTTTTTTTCATTATTCCAAATACAACCATTGATAAACTTATAGCTGTAGCTCCACAAATTAAAACTCCAAATACTTGTATACCTAGTAATGATAATCCTCCCCCATAGAACAATCCATCTGTAACAGAGAATAAACCTACAAATATTGTTCCTAAAGCTCCACATAATCCATGAACTGAAATTGCACCAACAGGATCATCAATTTTTACTTTTTGATCAATAAATTGTACAGATATAACCATCATTATTCCACAAATTAATCCAATAATTATAGCTCCAAAGTAATCAACCATTGAAGCTCCCGCTGTAATTCCAACTAAACCAGCTAGAGCTCCATTTAAAGTTAATCCTGCATCTGGTTTTCCATATTTAACCTTACTAAAAACAAGTGCAGCAAGTGTTGCAACAGCTCCACTTAAAAGCGTTGTTATAGCAGCATGCATCGTTGTTGGTGATGTTATATCTAAAGTACTACCAGGGTTAAAACCAAACCATCCAAACCATAAAATAAGAACACCTAATGCTGCAAGGGGAATATTATGTCCAGGTATGGCTTTTGCTCTACCCTCTTTATATTTTCCTTTTCTTGGTCCAACTAGTTTCGCACCAACTAGGGCACAAAATCCCCCAACTGCATGAACAGCAGTCCCACCAGCAAAATCAATGAATCCTAGTTTTGAAAGAAAACCTCCACCCCAAATCCAATGCCCAATTAATGGATATATAACTACAACAGCAAATATCGCAAAAATAACATAAGCGCTAAATTTAGTTCGCCCTGCTACAGCCCCTGATACAATCGTGACACATGTGGCAGCAAAAATTGCTTGAAAGAAGAAAAATGACTCAAACATAACTCCACCCATACTATCTGGTTTATTAATAAGAAAAAACATATTTGTTCCTATTATTCCCCCTGCATCCTTACCATACATAAATGCAAATCCCACAATAAAGTATGCAATAACACCAATTGCAACTGTCACAAAATTTTTCATGATAATATTAACAGCATTTTTTGATTGAGTAAACCCTACCTCAACCATTGAAAACCCAGCATGCATTAAAAAAACTAATACACTTGCAATAAACACCCACATTGAATTCACTATATAATCTGTCATTTCCCCTCCTTTTAAAACGCAAAAAAAGACTACGCCCGTCAATGGGTAAGTAGTCTTTGCGTCTTTGCATATTTAATTTAAAAGAAGTGTACCACATTCTTATTGGCTAATCAACCTAAAAAAAAGATAATTGTTTTCTAATGACTTTTTCTTTGCTCTTAGCAATGATTTCATCCATTTTATAGATAATCCTAACTTGTTCACACTCTTTTTTGAAAACTTTACTGATTTCATTTGCTTTTGGAATATGACAAGAATAATCATTTCCAAATAGCTTTATGTACTTTTCTTTGTAACCTGGATAATATTTATCTAATTGCTCATAGAGATATTCTCTATTACCATCTCTCATAGTAAATCCAAATGAAGGATAAATAAAATCTACATTTGCTTTCTTAGCCAATGAAATAATTTCTCTAATATTTTCTAAATTTCCTGTGATACCAGGAAGTAATGGCATCATTAAAATACCACAATAAATGCCTTCATCTGATAATTCTCTTAAAACTTCAAAACGCTCTGAAGATAATGAAACATTTGGTTCTATTATTTTACAAATTTCATCATCCGCTGCTGTAATTGTTAAACAAATTATTACAGGTGCTTTTTGTTGAATTTTATTCAGTATCTCTTTATCTCTCACTACCAGATTACTTTTTGTTGCAATTCCTACACCAAAGCCATATTTTTCAATAAGATGTAATGCTTTTTTTGTTAGTTTATACTCTTTTTCATATGGGTTATATGGATCTGACATAGAACCTGTTCCTATCACTCCAATATGTCTGAATCCTCTCAATTCTTTTTCAATAATGGATAGAGCATTTTTCTTAATTGATATTTGATCAAAGTTTTTTATATGGTAACACTCACTACGTGAATCACAATAAATGCACCCATGAAAACATCCCTTATACAAGTTCATATTATAATCATAACCAAACCAGTACTCGGGATGTTTTTGTTTTATTATTATACTTTTTGATGGAATTTCTTCTAACATACCATCAAGTATATCATATTAAACCATACCGATATATTTGAACTCACCAATTGTTGCTCTCTTTATTTTCTTTGTAGAAGTTTTTTGGAATGGCTCATCAAATAGCGCAATATCTCTTATTTTCTTAGAAATTGGGAAGCTTTTATTCATATCTTTAATTTCATCTCTAATTACTGATTCAATATCTTCAGTTGATGCTCCTTCTTCAAAACGGTCCATGTCTGGAACAATCAAAGCAACTATTTGTGTATCAGCTAGGATATCTTCATCTTTTGTTGTAACAACACTTTCTAAGACATAATCACTCTTGTTTATTACTTCTTCAATTTCTTCAGGATATATGTTTTTACCATTTTTAGTTACAATTATATTTTTCTTTCTACCTGTGATATAGACAAAGCCATCTTTATCAATACGGCCATAATCACCTGAGAACAACCAACCATCTCTAATTACTTCAGCTGTTGCTTCTTTATTTTTATAGTAACCTATCATAACATTATCACCTTTTATGATAATTTCACCAATACCATCAGCTTCAGGAGAATCAATTTTAACTTCAACGCCTGGAATTGGTAAACCAATTGAACTTAGTTTATTGTATTCAACATGATTAACTGTTGCTAATGGTGCACATTCAGTTAAACCATATCCCTGAACAATATTAAATCCCCAAGTATCAAATGCTTTAGCAATTTTAGGATTTAATGCAGATGCTCCAGATACAAGAGTCTTAATATTCCCACCAAATGTTTCATGAATGCTATGGAATACTTTCTTTCTAATATCAATACCAATTGCATTTAAGAAGCCAACTATTTTTAACATAATTTTTACTTTAGCTCCACCTTTTTTCATAACTTTTGAATAAATACTTTCTAAAATTAGTGGAACAACCATTACGATAGATGGTTTTGCTAATTTCATATCATCAGCAATATACTTTAATCCTCTACAGTATGTAATTTTAGCACTTTTAAAGAACATATATAAGAAGCCACAACTGCATTCATAAGTATGATGTATTGGTAAAATTGATAAAGCACTATCTTCTTCTGTAATAACCATAGCTGGAATTGCTCCATATACAACTGTCATAATATTTTTATGGCTTAACATAACACCTTTAGGATTGCCTGTTGTACCAGATGTGTAAATTAGCATTGACATTGCTTCTTCATCAATTGGTAATCCTTCATGGATTTTACTTCCTTTATCTACAAGTTTTTTACCTTGATCAATCCAATCATACAAATACATGGCATTATCTTTTGGTTTATCCATGTTTATGTAATATTTAATACATTTAACATTTTTTTTGACATAATCCACAACACTTTGGAATTTTTCACTGTAGAAGAATGCTTCTGTATCTGATCTTGTAAGCAAATTTGCAATCTCTTCTTTTGTTAATTCTTTATCTAGTGGAACGATTATTCCTAATCCATTAACTGTTGCAATATATGGAACAACCCATTCATAACGATTTTCTCCAATAACAGCAATGAACTTATCTTTAAGTCCCATATCAATCATTTGCTCTCCAAGATACTCTACATGCTTTGCAAATTCCCCATAGGTAACATCTTCCAACTTATCGCCAACAATTGTTGAAAATGCAGCTCTATTTGGTAATTCCTGCGCCTTTAAAGCAACCATTTGTTTAATATTCGTTAATTTTTTCATAGCCCTCTCCTTGTAAAATAATATAACCAAGTAATAAATTATTACCTGGTTATAATTTTACCTTTGTTTTAGGCCTTTGTCAATGAGCTCATACACACACGCGATGTGTTTAATTTCTTAACTCTTATTTAAATGAGACATTTCCTAATGATGTTTTTATTTTCATGAAAACCCTTTTAGTTGCTTCACTTCCCTTTTTCACAGTTCCAATATGTTCTTTGTCTTTTTGATGATATTCTGAAAACTCTCCACCAATTTTTTTGTTTTTACCTACGCTAGCAGTGAAATCGATTTTTACATCATCAGTGTTTGTAACTGATACTGAACCATTGCTAGTTTTTAATACAACATTAGCTTTTTCACTTTTAGGAGAAAATTCACTAAGTGTGACTCCTGCATTGGTAGTAGAAGCATTATGAATATCTGCTATATTTCTGAAACTTTTAATACTACCATTAGTTGTTTTTAATATAATCTCAGTACTTTTATTGTCATGTGCATTTACAGATCCATTTGTAGTTTTAAATAATTGATTATCACTTTCATTATTACCAGCTTTTACAGATCCATTTGTAGTAACTGCCTCTAATTTTTCACATGAAGTACGATAGCAGATAATTTGTCCATTAGTAGATTTAACAAGAATATTTTTTCCAGTTAAATCAGAGACATTAATTCTTCCATTAGTAGATTTACAAGTAATTCCCTCGCCTGAAATTTTTTCAATTTCCACACGTCCATTTGTTGTTTTGGCTATTATCTCTCCATAAACAACTTCAGGAAGAAAGACTTCAATACTAACCCTTGTTCTATTATATAAAGTTTCTTTCCCATTAAATGTAGCATCAATAATTAATTTATTATCATTATCAAATATAATATCATCCATAACCTTATTAGTATCATGCTTTGATCTTATATTAAATAGAACATAAGGTTTCTCTTTTGCTATTTTAAGCTTAATACTACCATTCCTATTAGCAATTGAAATTGCATCAGTTGCATTGATATTTATTTCTTTTTTCACTTCTTCACCTTCTCCAACTTCAAACCCAAAATTAATAAATCCACCTTCAAATATTCTACTAAAATTTATATCTTTTAATTTTTTGTTAACCTTCTCGCCAATTTCGTTAGTTAATTTCTCAGTTTTTTCACTTAAATCTCTAAGTTTCTCTTCAATTGATTCACGAAGTTCTTCTGCTTCATCAGCTTTTTCATCAGCCATTTCTCTAATTCTATCAGCCTTATCTCGAAGTTTCTCCGCTTTTGCTCTGATTCTATCAGCTTCTCTTCTTATTTTTTCTGATGCTTCTTCACTAATAGTTTCTTCATCATCAGCTTTATCTTCCATTTGTTCAGCTTGTTCTTCAATTTCATCAGCTTCTTGCTCAAGCTCATCAGCCTCATCTTCTAATAAATCTGCTTCAGCTTCAATTTTATCAGCATGATGTTCTGTATTGACTCTTTGCTGTGAATTTGTCTTAACCTTATCAGGTTCAATAATTTCTTCTTTTTTATCATCAATTGCTTCAATTAATTTTAAAGCATCTGCCGCTGAAATTTTACCATCTTCAAGCATTTTTAAGATTTTAGCTCTTCCATAGTTATCCATTCTATTTTCCTCCATCGTCTTTTTTTATGGTAATCGAACCCATATAAGTTCGCAATCTACAAACACATTCATTATTAGTTTCATTTCCACTCACTTTACTTCCGTTCGCTTCAATAATTCTAGTGTTTTCTCTTTTTATATGATCTAATTTAAATACATTTTTATCATATGATATGTGACCATTCTCAGTTTTTGCATCAAACTGTAATTTTTGAGTAGGTTCATAAAGTGCTGTAATGGAACCATTTGATGTAATGGCTTCAATATCACAATGATTAAGTGTATAAGTTGTACATTTTTTTAGATTTATATTTCCATTGGTAGTTAATAAATCAGCTACTTGACATGCTACTTGATCCATCCTAATATTTCCGTTAGTACTAATCGCGGTAACTTGTCCGCTTTTTACATTCGTAAAGAAAATACTACCATTTGTAGATTGAGTACTACAACTATTATAGAATTCTCCATTTATCAAACTTATCATTGTGTTAGTACTAACAGCTTTAAGCGTTTCTCCTTGACAATTAGATAATGTAATTTTCCCATGGGAAGTAGCTAGATTGCCTTGAATTGCATTTGTTTGATTCATAACTATGCTACCACTATTTGTAACAATTTCAAGATCCTCTGTGCGTAAATCGTTAGTAACTACTAGTTCATTTTTACCAAGTAGTACTACTTTCTTTAGTAATACTGCTGGAATATATAAATCTATGTTTACTCGCTTAAGAGTGTTTTTAGTAAGTATCACGCTTAGTTGATTCTGTTTATTAGAAATATTAACCAGAGAGGATAGCTCTTTTTTATTTCCTCCATAACTAATAAATAATTCGCCTTTCTCCCCTTCGGCTTTTTGATATAAGTTTATTTTTCCATTTGATTCAATTGTAACTAAACCTTCATCACTTAATTTTACAGCTATTTTTTCAACAGTTTTTTTATCTTGTTGTGCATCTATATCAACAAATTCATCAATTATTCCTTTGCCAATTTGTGCACCTATTTTTCCTAATCGTTTTGACATTTCAGCCATACTAACAACCACATCTGTTATTGCAGAATAATTGTTTTTATTGACAGTTTCTTTAACATCAATAGCATCAATAAGTTTTGCTGCCTGATCTGAAGTAATTCTTCCGTCTTCTAGCATTTTTAAAATATATGAAACTTCATCTTTAATAATCATTTAAATTCCTGTTATCCGAGTTAATCCAGTTCTACATGTCATTCCTGCTGAATACATTGCTTTTAGACAATCTGAGCCACTACATGTGTGATTTACTCTTATTCCTTTATTTTTTTTATTATTTTTCGGGTATCTTACTAACATTATTTTCCTCATCAACTATTTAAAATATTGATATCTTTCTCATCCGATATTTCAAACATACTTGATTAAGTGCTTATTTATCCTGCAATCCTATTTAATCCAGTGTTCATTGATATACCAGTTGAATACATTGCTTTTAAACAATTGGAACCATTACAATTATGATTCACTCTGATTCCTATATTTCTTCTGTTACTCTTTTTAATTTTAGCTAACATTTTTTTCACCTCATCAATTATTTCTTTAAAATATTAATAGCTTCTTCAACTGACATTTCTCCGCTGTCAATACTCTCTAATATTTTCTTTCTCTTTTCATCAGGTTCCTCATTGCTTTGAAATCCTAATGATTTAACTACATCTTCTAATCTACTTTTAACAGTTGGATATGAAATGTTCAATTCTTTTTCCATCTCTTTAATGCTACCCCTACATTTTATAAACGTTTCTACAAACAATAATTGCTTTTCATCTAATTTTGAAAACTTGCTAACATGAAATTCGCCTTGGAAGTGTGTATGGCATTTATTGCATTTCATATCAGTAACTATTAGTTCATCCTCACATATTGGGCACTGTACTGGAACATAATTCTTCATATTTTTAATTCTCCTGTTAATTTTCTTTATCTTATATACGTATAATAAACCTTAACATTAATAATGTCAACCTTTATATTGATTATTTTAATATTAATATTAAATAAATTAAAAAGGACCTTAATTCAGGTCCTTTTATATATAAAATATGTCAATTGTTTAAACTTCAGGTTCTATTAACCCATAATTTCCATCTTTTCTCTTATATACTACATTAGCATCTTCACTATCTGCATTTAAGAAAATAAAGAATTCATGTCCTAGTAGGTCCATTTGTAGAACAGCCTCCTCTACTGCCATAGGTTTAATTGAAAACTTTTTCAACTTAACTATTTGATGAGTCGCTTGTTCAACCTCATAGTCATCTGTTCCTTGGAATGCATCAACATGGAACCGTTTTTCAAGCTTTGTTTTATTTTTTCTTATTTGTCTTTCAATCCTTTCAACAGCTTTATCAATAATTGTATATGGATCATGGTTCTCAACTTCTGCTCTAAAAATCATACTTCGGTAATAGATTGTAGCATCTAAAACAATATAACTACCTTTCTTTCTTTCACCAAAGGTAAGATGAGTTTCTGCCTCACTTTTAAAAAATTTTTCCAATTTGGAAAATTTCTTGGTGGCATACTCCTTTACCTCTTCTTGAATTATCATGTGTTTTCCACTAATTACGATTTTCATAGTTTGTCTCCTTTCATAAGAATTATGAGTAAGATGATATATATATTATATACCCGTATATTAATCTTTTCAATTAACTTATATACAATTATTTATAAAAGACTTCTACTAATGTCAACCCAGAGGCTTTAGCAGTTTTTCCTGCTAACTTACGCTTTTTTTGTAAAATGATTGATTGTACTTCTCTAGGTTTTATTGTGCTCTTCCCTACTTCTATTAATGTACCAACTATAATCCTTACCATATTATATAAAAAGCCATTTCCCCATACATCTATTAGAATTTGTTGTTCAAAACTTGTAACACTTATTTTATGAATTGTTCTAATTGTATTTTTCACAGAAGAATTAGTAGCCATAAAACCAATAAAATCATGTTTTCCAACAAAATGTGTAGCTCCTTGCTTCATTTTTTCTATATCAAGATTATCTCTTACATTCATAATATAATTTCTATTTATTGCAGATTTTACATCTCTATTAACAATTATATATTGATAGTGTTTCCCAATAGCACTAAACCTGGCATGAAAATCTTCACTTACCTCTTCAGAAGATAAACACTTAATATCATCTGGCAATACTTGATTAAGTGCTTTATATATATTCTTAGGAGGAATTGACGATTCAAGTTTAAAACTAGCCACCTGTCCTTTAGCATGAACTTTTGCATCTGTTCGTCCTGAACCATGAATAGTGATTTTTTGATTTGTTAATTTAGTAATTGCTTCTTCAATAACTTGTTGTATTGATATCCCATTTACTTGTCGCTGCCACCCACAATAATTTGCACCATCGTATTCAATAACTAATTTTATATTACTCATATTTTATATCTTCTATCTTTTGCCTTTTGGAGTAAACCCGATATAACCACTGCGAATAGAATCGAAAATACTATAAATAGATATGGAGTTGCATTTGTTTCAGGAAGTATATTCATTATAAATCCTGTTATTAAAGTAACTGTTGACATTATTAATATTGCTTTCATAGTATCTTTAAAGTGTAATTCTTTTAATAAAATAATAAAAGTTGCTAAACATGGAAAATATAATATTAAAGCTGTAATAGCTGTAACCATCTGCCATGGTGATAGTGAATAACTTTCCAATAGCACTACAGCAGCATCTTTTCTAACAATTCCTATTAAGAAAGAACCAATAGCTTCCTTTGGTAATCCTAGTATCTTACTTATAACGGGAGCTGTAAAGTCTGCTATTTTGTCTAACACACCTGTATATATTGCGATATTAACTATAACGATACCAATAATTACATATGGAACTGCTTCTTTTAGAAAACTAACAACTCTCATTCCTAATCGCTTAAACTGTACTTTTACTGTAGGTTTTCTATAAGGAGGAATTTCCATAATTAATGCAGTTTTCTCCCCTTTTACAAAAAAGCCTAATACGCTACCTAATAATAACCAAACAGAAATTAACGCTGCAATAACAACAAAAATATATATTGGGCCATTGGAACCAACAGCGTGTAACATTACAGCTGATTGAGCCATACATGGAATTGTAGTACACATAATAACAGCTGTAATAAATCGTTCTCTTCTAGATTCTAAGTTTCTAATTGCCATAACACCTGGAACATTACAACCTAAAGCTAGAAACATGGGAATAATTGAGTATCCATGAATACCCACTCTGTGCATTAATTTATCAAAAATAATTGCGATCCTTGGTAGGTATCCAATATCTTCTAGTAATCCTAAAACAATATAAAACACAAAAATATAAGGTAAAACAATACCAATTGTCATGAAAACACCTGTAGTTAATGCTCCCATTGCAGCTTCATATTCAATACCGCCTTGTGTGATATTGCCTACTAACATACTGTGGAAAAAAGGACTACCTGATAACCATTCAGAAAGTTTATACATTAACGGTGAATAAAAGGTTTCAAATAAATTTCCCATTAATCCAACTAATAATTCTCCAAAATATAGAACTATTCTAAAAATTAGATATAGTGTTAAAACAGCAGTTATTGGGCCAAACACTGGATGTATGGAAATGTCTTGAATTCTCTCTGAAAACGTATGATGTCTATGCTCTAAATTTTGCACACTGGAAATTATTTTCCCGATTTCCTTCCAAGTATCCTTGCTAAAATTTTTATTAATAGGTTTTTTTGCATTTGAAATTTCACTTACTAAAGCATATGTTCCCTCACCAGAAAGTCCATTAGTAGCGATGATTGGTACTCCTAAACAATTTGATAATTTATTTATATCAATAGTTATTCCTTTGTGCTTTGCTTCATCCCACATATTTAAAGCAATAATCATAGGTTTTTCATATTCTAATAACTGAAGAGTTAAAAACAGATTCCGTTCTAAATTAGTAGCATCTACAACATGAACAATAATATCGCCATCACTTACCATTGAAGCTGCAATTTTTTCAGCTTTAGCTGTTGGATCTAATCTATAAGCACCTGGTACATCAATAACCTCATAGGTAATAAGTTGACTATCTGTTTGACAGCTTCTTTGTCTTCCTTTTCTTCTATGGCGTCTAGAGTCATGTTTTAATCCATCTAATCCACAATTCCCTCCACAAACGCTCTCACATCCAACAGGTCTTTTTATAGCAGTCATTTTACCCTTGGTATAACTAACAGTTGTTCCTGGATAATTTGAAGTTATAGTATTTATACCAGTTAACTGAGAAAAAATTGTTGATTTACCCACATTAGGATTACCTGTTAACAATACTTTTTCCATAATATACCTTTCTACTTAATAACGTTAATATGTTGTGCAATTTCATAAGATATGGCAACTTCGCCTGTTCCAGCTTTAATTATTATTGGACCTTTTGCTGGTAGAAATTGTTTAATAGATATTATTGCCCCTTCATAAATACCAAGAGCTAGTAATTTTTGATTCACTAAACTATCCGTTGGTATACTTGCTATAGTATATGGTATTAACTTTTTTCCTTTTGATAAATTCATAGTGTCTTCTCCTATTGCTTACTCTAGCTAAATTACCATTACTCCGAAATATGTTCATAACCTCTTATTAAAATTTCATGGATATGAGAATCATTTAATGAGTAATATGATGATTTTCCTTCTTTTCTAACTTTTACTAATTTATTTTGTCTTAGAACTCTTAATTGATGAGAAATAGCTGATTGTTCCATATTTAGAATCATAGCAATATCGTGAACACAAAGTTCCATATCTAATAAAGCATATAAAATTTTAATTCTGGTCATGTCAGCGAATATTTTTAGAAAATCTGCCAATTCGCTGGCTGTCGTATCATCTGGAATATTTTTTTCTACTTCATGAGCATTATCGCAAAGATAGTTTTTCATATTTTCCTCCGCACATATGAACGTTAACTCATACGTTCATATGTATTATAGTAATATGTGTAATTAATGTCAACTTATATTATGAAAAATCCTAACTATTTTTATTTCTCAATTAATCCTTGATTCCCATAGTAAATAACTCCAACTGCCTGTGCAAACTGTGCAACAGTATAGTGTTCATCAGTTTCTAAACGTTTCATTAGTTTTGTGTTTGCCATTCCACCATCAGCTAAAGTAAATATAATATCATTCTTAATACTTTTAGCACCTTCTTTTATTAAATCAAAACATCTTTTATTCTTTACTACTCTACCAAAAAGTGTTCGCTCCTTACAATCAGGTGATAAAATATATTCAGTTTCATACCAAGTTATTGCTAAATAAACACCAATTTGTCTAAATATTTCATTTACAACTTCATCGTTTTCCCGCTCAGGTAATGACATAACATGTTCTAAAAAACCTTTTCTCATATCTTTTGGTGTAGTGGGAACAACCATCATCTCTTTATCAGCAATTACTTTTTGTTCTATAAATCCTTTATCAAGTAATTCTTTATATAAAATTGGGCGTTGTTTTTCAAAATACTGTATTGCTAATCTAAATACACCACTCTGACTAGTATATTTTTGTAATGTTCCTGATAATAAAGTATTTACATTATTAATACTTCTTACATCTTCCGCATCATAATCTTTTTCAACAAAATCTCCTAAATCAATAATAAAGTTATAACACTCTAGTGGCATTTCAGGTACATTCGACGCTCCATCAACCCAACCAGTTCCTAATTCAGTTCCTAATGAGTGAGCAAAAACACCATCAATTACGCTACTAGAATCAGCTGCATACATTTCAACTGCAGCTGTATATGCTGCTGCAGGACCGTCATTCATACTTTTCACAACCCCATCAATCTTACAAAGATTTAACAATATCTGATCAAGGCTAGTGATTTTTGCAAATTCTTCTTCAAAATCAACTTCTTTATTTCTCTTTATTCCAATTGTTTTTGTTGTTTCTCCACCAACAATTTTATCTTTAACAACAACATCTGGAAAAGATATTCCAATGGCATCTAATAATAATATTTCATCACCTAAAATATTTTCTACTTCATCAACTACTTCAATAATATACTCAATACTTGCATGTTTATCCATGGCTTTATTTAATTTTTCATTTATTACTGTTTTTTGATTACTTTCTAACTTAGTGGTATATATTGCTGAATAGAAAGCTCTCACTAATTTAGTTAAATATACAACTGGATTAATTAATTGTTCAGCTATAATGAAACTTTTTGGATTCCAATCATACTCTTTAAAACAACATATATCATCTCCATATGATAAAGCCATTTTAATATCTGTTCCACCAATATCAATTCCACAAATAGCTTTTCTTTCAAGATTCTTTGTAACTTGCAACAACATATCTGAACGATTACTTTGGCGATCACGGCTTTTATTTATAGTGGTATTTTCGCGAATATCTTTAATCATATATTCGAATTTTTTATTATCACCATGTATAGCTGTAATCATTCTATCAATAACATTTATACAATTACCATAAAATTGTCTGTCTGCTTTTTTCTCATCTAACGAAAATGCAATACGTACATTTTGTAAAATTTCAACTAATGGTTTATTAGATAAATCAGTATATATAGTTAATGAAGTACCTCCTAAACTAGAGAGAATATTATAAATTTCTGCATTAATATATGATTGTATAAATTCGCTTTGCTCACCTTTTAAAAATTCAATTGGAACCGCAATATCAAAATATTTACTTTCTCCTAATTTAAGGGATTCTAAAGCTAATATGATTGACTGTTTTTTTTGCAAAGACAAAAAATCACGTCTTACATTTGTTATAAATACATTTTCCCCAAGCTTTGCACTTTTGCACATTTTTTCTAACATAAAATACTCCTTATTGCTGTTTTACTAACATTGCTGCACCAACGATTCCTGCGTCGTTTCCCATCTTAGCTGGTAATATGGTAGTTTCCCTAAGTCCATGACTAGAGTATGCAGTTTCACTAACTATTTTTCTAAGAGGAGCAATTAGATTTTCGCCCTCGTTACCTAACCCCCCACCAATAATTATATATTCTGGGAATAATATATCAACAATATTTATAATTCCTGAACTTAAATACCCAGTAAAAGTTTTAATAATATTTAAAGCTGTACCATCACCTGCCTCTTTGGCAGTAAAAACAGTTTTTGCATTAATTTTTGTGTAATCGTAATTTACTATTTCATTAATCAATGATTTCGGATTTTTCTTTGCGCCTTCTATGGTTTGGCTAATTAGTGCAGAAGCAGAAGCATATTTTTCGAAACAGCCTCTTTGACCACAAGAACATAAAATTCCATCATGCACTATAATCATATGGCCTAATTCTGAAGCAGCTGAATTAAAACCTCCATAAATACGGTTATTGATAATTATACCACCGCCAATTCCAGTCCCCAATGTAATCATAACAGAGTCTTTTACATCTTTTGAAGCACCAAATTCGCTTTCAGCTAATGCAGCAACATTCGCGTCGTTTTCAAGGAAAATTGGAACATTAAAATAACGCTGTAATTCTTCTCTAATAGGCACATTATAAAAATGTAAATTATTTGAAAACACCAATACTCCACTTTTACTATCAGGGGTACCAGGAGATCCTATTCCAATTCCTAGAACATCATCAATAGTCATATTTTTATCTCTTAATATTTTTTTTATTAAGTTAGACATATCATATATTATTTCAGAATAATGTCTGTCAGCCTTTGTTTGAACTTTGTCTTTTAATATAATTTTTCCAAGTTGATCAACAATCCCAGCTTTAATAGACATTCCACCTAAATCAATTCCTATATAAACCATTTATTCTCCTTAAAAAATATCATACCATGTTTTAAACATTTGATAAACATTATCAGGTTTTGCTCCTGCGCCAAACTCACATTGCGCAATAACGCAACCATTATCATATAAATATTCTTTACTAGCTATAACTGCATTTGTTACATCATCTAAAGTTCCATCAACAAGAATATGTTGTCTATCCATTTCTCCCCAAAAAGTAATTTGTCCTTTAAATTGACTTAACTCCTCTAAACCCATGCAAAAAACTTGTGAGTTCAATGCATCTACTCCAATCTCAATTAAATGAGGATAAATTTTTAAAATATTACCATCACTATGCATAAACATTTTTTTACCATATGCTTTCGCTATATCGCAATAATCTTTATATAGTGGTTTAAATATTTCAACCCAAGTTAGTGGGTTAATTAGTAAGTTGTTTTGAGCACCCCAATCATCCATCATGAAAAGAGAATCGACATCAGTTTGTGCCCATTTCTCTAATAAATCCATATTAAATTGATGTAATTTATTAATAAAACTCATAATTTTTTCAGGTTTCATTACTAAATCCATATAAAGGTTTTCTGTCCCACGTAAAAATTGTAAACGTTCAAATGGCCTAGCACAAAATCCTGATAGAATAAATTGATCTTGTGTTTTACAGTATGCGTTAACCTGTGATATATCTATGTCAAACCATTCAACTGGAAAATGAACATTTGATATGTTCTCCCATTCATCATCAGTTATTAATGGATTCCTTACTTCTCCAATCACTCCACGTTGAATGTTTATAAATTCACATCCCCATGGATCAATATATTTTCCCACTTCATAGCTATCCCCTATTTCAATAGTACCTCTCTTTGTGAATCTAGAAGCCGATTTTATATCTGATGGAAAATCATTTTTAATATTTGTAAGTTGTGTTGGATAATTCATATTAGCCCAAGGTAATGCCCACAAGTCTCTTGGTAATCTACTAGGATTTTCAAAAGCTAAAGTTTCATAGACTAGTTTTCTTGACATGCTATTCCCCCTACATATTAATACTAATGTATTATATAAATATTTATATTCTCATGTCAATGAAAATTTATTCTTGAATTGTCCTAAAAATTAAAAATTTATAAAACAATAAAAAATGAACTCATTTATAAAAATAAGTTCATTTTAATAAAACGATTATTTATAATCTATTTATTCGTCATAACTATAAAACTCAACAAGAGTTACTTCACCACTCTCATCATATTGTATAGATACTGTTATCCTCTTATCATTCAAAGTACCCTTAAGTAAAGCCCCAATATTTGGAATTTCAGAATACAGATAATCAGTAGTATCTGATAATAATTCTTTAAAATATTCAATAATATTTTCTGTCTTTTCTTCAGAAGTATAACTTAGTCCATAAACACCAGGATTTGTATATTCATCTGTGATTTCATCAACCATATATTTTCCTAATTCTGTATTGTCTCCAGAGTTGAGAATATCTCCTTCGCCAATTGTTTCAGTCAAGTTTTCTATTGCCTCATCTACATCTTTTTCAATTCCCTCTAAATCTATACTTTCAACCTTGTCTTTAATTGTAGAACATCCTGTGAAAAGTAAACCTAATAACAAACTTAATGTTAATAAAACTACAAATATTTTTTTCATTTTTCCTCTTTCCTTCAGTAAAATTTTTTAATGCTTTAGTAAGGGTAGCACTTCATTAATTAAAAGTCAATATTGATCAATTCTTTTGTCTTTTATAAAAAAAACTCTAAATTTATCCATATAATTTTAATTGCCTGAAATAGTTTAAACAATAAAAATCTCTTAATTTGCATATATATATGATATACTGAAAAAGTAAAATAAAGTTGGGGAAAATTATGAATTTTACTATTTTTTTAGATTTCATTGAAAATATTGCGATGTTTACCGTTCTAATATTATTTATTATAATTATTTCAAATAAGCTATCAATTAAGCAACCAATTAAAAATATTGTTTTTGGTATTTTCTTTTCTATATTAGCCATTTTTTCCATGCACCTATCAATTATATTTACTGATGGGGTAATATACGATGCTAGATTTATAATCACATCATTTTCAGGCTTTTTAGGAGGACCAATTAGTGGAGTAATTACCATAATTGCATCATCACTATTTAGAGCATCGCTTGGTGGTGTAGGTGCAACAGCTGGTATTATTGGAATTGTTCTTAGTGGAGCTTTTGGTATTTTCCTTAATCAGTTTAAAAACGATACAAAACGAGATCTCACATATTTTTCAATTTATGGAATTTTATTGTCAATAATCTGTGTTTCAATATTTTTCATGGTTCCATTACCAAAGGATCAAATGAAGCAATTAACTTTACAAGTATTATCTACAATACCAATTACAACTATATTTGCTACCATTGTTATTGGAATGGTTATTGAACATGAAAATAATCTCCGCCATATAATTAAAAGAATTCATTCCGAAAAAGAACAAAGCGAATTTTTGGCATATAATGACAAACTAACTGGTTTACCTAATCGAGCTTCAGTTTTAACAAATATAAAAAAATTAATTTCTGAAAAAACCTCATTTCACATTGCATTCATGGATTTAGATAATTTTAAAGTTATTAATGATACACACGGGCATTCCATTGGAGATGAAGTATTGGTAACATTTGCAAATCAATTAACAATCAGTTTAACTGGCAAAAATGGTTATTGTGGTCGTATTGGTGGAGATGAATTTGTTTTAATTCTAATCGGTCATACTAGAGTGGAGTGTAATACATTTTTTAAAACCTTTATTAAGACTTTACAAAAAACATTTATTTTATCCAAAATAACAACTAGAATCAATGCAAGTATTGGAATAGCAAAATATCCTGAAGATGCAAAAGACATTAGTACTATTTTAAAATGTGCAGACATCGTAATGTATCAAGCAAAAAAAACCTATGGTTCTAGTTATAGATTTTATGAAAATGAAATGTATGAAAACTTTGAACGTAAAGTTAAAATTGAAGAATATTTAAGAACCAGCGATTTTGAAAGCGAATTTTTTATTCACCTACAACCATATTTTGTTACAGGTAATTTAATTCCAATAGGATTTGAAGCATTACTTCGATGGAAACATCCTATATTAGGTAATGTCTCTCCGTCAGAATTTATTCCGATTGCTGAAAGTATTGGCTCATTTGCTAGTTTAGGAAGACATGTTATAGAAAAATCATGTTATTCCATAAATAAATTACAAATTGCTCATAATAGGAAATATAATATTTCAATTAACACTTCTAGTTGTGAGTTGTTAAGCAAAGGATATGTAGAGTTTTTAGTTGATACAATAAGAAAATATAATTTACAAAATAGTCAGGTTGAACTTGATATAAGTGAACGTACAATTACTCAGAAAAATGATTTAATTATTAAAAAATTATCTATGTTACAGCATGAAAAATTCATGATTTCTTTAGATGATTTTGGAATCGGATTATCAGCTCTACAGATTTTAAAAGAACTGTCATTTGATACTGTGAAAATTGGGCGAAGTTTTGTACACTTAGCTCAAGATAATCAAATAGATAAACAAATTTTGTCTGGTATTATTTCTACCATAAATATATTTGATTCTAAAATCGTTGCTAAAGGTATTGAAAATAAAGAACAATATGAAAATATTTCTCATAATAACATAGATTATGTTCAAGGATACTATACAGGTTATCCAGAAGACTTACCTTCATTAATTATTAAGTATAATCCTCTAAATGAAGATTTGAATTAAAAATAATATAACAGCAAACAATATAAACACACAAAAAGCCCTAAAATCTTTAATCGTAAATTTAAGAATTCTCATTGATGTACGTCCTTCACCACCTCTATAACAACGTGATTCCATGGCTATGGCTAAATCATCAGCCCTTTTAAATGAACTAATAAATAGTGGAACAAGTATAGGTATAAAACTCTTAGCACGCTGTAGTAGGTTACCTGTACCAATATCTGCACCTCTAGCTGCTTGTGCTTTCATGATTTTATCTGTCTCATCAATTAATGTGGGAATAAAGCGTAAAGCTATAGTCATCATCATAGCCATCTCATGTACAGGGACTTTTATTTTTTTAAGTGGATTAAAAAGTTTTTCAATTGCATCGGTTAACATAATTGGAGTTGTTGTATATGTCATTATTGATGCAGAAGTAATCAAAGTAAGAACACGAAGAGAAACTAAAATTGCAGCATTTACACCTTCTTTAGAAATAGTTATAAACTTCCAAGTTAAAAGTGGTTCTCCACCAGTAAAAAAAACATTTAAAACAACTGTAAATAAAACAATATATAATACAGGTTTTATTCCTTTAAATGCATACTTGTATGAAATATTTGCTACACGATAACAAATCAAAACAATAATCATTGATAAAAATAATGATAAAATACTGTTAAGAATAAATAAAACAACCATAAAGCAAACAGTCATCAATAACTTAGTTCGTGGATCTAATTTATGAATTACTGATTTACCTGGTAAATATTGACCTAATGTAATATCTTTAATCATGAATTTTTTTCACTTTCTTTAAAATCTCCTCATATGCTTTATCAACTGTGAATATTTGTGAATTTATTGTAGAATCCTTTTTATTTAGTAATTGCATTAATTTTGCAATTTGTGGTACTGATAAATTAATTGATCGTAGCTCATCTTCTCTAGAAAATATCTCATTCACTAGACCATCCATAACAATCTGACCATTTTCCATAACTATAATTCTGTTTGCATAATCGGCAACAATTTCCATACTATGTGATACTAGAATTACAGTAATTTTCTTAGTTTTATGTAATTGTAAAACAATATTAAATAATTCCTTACAACCAGCAGGATCCAGCCCTGCTACAGGTTCATCTAAAACTAAAATTTCAGGTTGCAATACTAGAATACCAGCAATAGCTGCTCGTCTTTTTTGACCTCCTGATAATTCATAAGGAGATTTTTCTAAAAGTTCATCTGATAATTCAAGTATTGAAGCTGTCTCTAAAATACGTTTTTTTCTTTCTTCCTCTGGAATATTATGTTTTAATAAACCAAATTCAATATCTTTATATACACTTTCTTCGAATAACTGATGTTCCGGATATTGAAAAACAATACCAACTTTTTTTCTAAGTTCCTTTAATCCTTTTCCTTGTGTATCTTGTCCATCAATAACAATTGAACCTTCTTCTGGTTTGAGTAATCCGTTCATATGTTGAATTAATGTTGATTTACCACTTCCAGTATGTCCAATAATTGCGACAAATTCACCTTTATCGATAGATAATGAGGTTTGATTAAGAGCTTTTTTTTCTAGTGGAGTTCCTCTATTATATGTATAAGAAACATTTGATAAAGTAATTATATTATTCAAGAATTTTCACAATCCTTTCATAAGCCTGCTCAACAGTAATAGCATCAACTTTATCTAAATAACCTGCCTGTTGTAATTTATATAGTAATAATGTTACTTGTGGAACATCCAGTCCAATTTGTGTAATTTTTTTTACATCTGTAAATACATCATTAGGTGTACCATCTTCAATGATTTTCCCATCATTAATTATTATTACTCTATTAGCTAAAGTTGCTTCTTCCATATGATGAGTTATGTTAATAATAGTTATATTGTCTTTTCGATTTAGTTCACTAACTACTTGTAATAATTCTTCTCTACCTAATGGATCAAGCATGGATGTAGATTCATCCATTATAATACACATTGGGTGCATTGCTAGAACAGCTGCAATACCTACTTTTTGTTTTTGTCCCCCCGATAACATGTGAGGAGCTCTTTCACGCAAATCTAATATTCCCACATCCGTTAATGCTTTTGTAACTCTATTTTTTATTTCTTGCTGTTTAACCCCTAAATTTTCAGGTCCGAATGCAATATCTTCTTCAACTGTTGTCCCAATAATTTGATTATCAGGATTTTGAAATATCATACCAATTCTTTTTCTAATAAACCATAAATCCTCTTCATTATCAGCACTCTTTGATAATACAAGAACTTCACCCTCACTCGGTATTAATAAAGCATTTAAAAGACGTGCAAGAGTAGACTTGCCAGATCCATTTCTTCCAAGCATAGCTATATACTCACCTTGCTTTATAGACAATGTGATTTTATCAACGGCTTTTTTTGGATGTTGGTTATTTTGATAGATATAAGAAACATCATTAGTTTCAATTAGTGGATTGATGGTTTTCACCTCTTTTTAAAAAAAAGCCCTCAAGTGAGGGCTTTACAGTTATACAAGTTCTAAAATTGCCATTAAAGCTGCGTCCCCTCTTCTGGGTCCAAGCTTATAAATTCTAGTGTATCCACCATTTCGTTCTTTATATTTTGGTGCAATTTCATCAAAAAGTTTATTAACAATAGCTTCATCTTTGGTTTTGTTAATCCACTTCATTGCTTTTCGTCTTGCGTTCAATCTAGAAGCAGAATCTACTGAAACCATTTCAGTGGTTTCTTCTCTTTGTACCACTTGATATGTGTTTCCATTTTTGCTTTCTTTTGAAACTGTAATTTTTTTGCCTTTATCATCAATTTTAGCTTTAGATTTAGTTATCTGTTTTGATGTGAAATTATCACATTCTTTAACAGCTGAACTAATAAGCTTTTCAGCAATTTTACTAACTTCCTTTGCTCTCATTTCAGTGGTTTCAATTTTGCCATTCTGAAGAAGAGCCGTAACAAGGTTTCTTAGTATTGATATTCGCTGATTAGTAGGTCGCCCTAGTTTTCTGTGTGACGCCATTTTCATTGCCTCCTATTTACAATTCTTCAGATGTTCTGAATGAAAGTTCCATCGCATTAAGTTTATTAATCACTTCTTCTAATGATTTTTTACCTAAATTTCTGACTTTCATCATTTCTTCTGGTGTTTTGTTAGTTAAATCTTCTACAGTATTAATTCCTGCACGTTTTAAACAATTATAAGATCTAACAGTTAAATCCAATTCTTCAATGGTTGTTTCTAAGATTTTTTCTTTTTCATCATCTTCTTTTTCAACCATAATATCAGTATTCTTAGCTCTTTCAGATAATTCAATAAATAAATTCAGATGTTCACTCATGATTTTTGCTGATAAACTTACAGCCTCAACTGGTGTCATACTTTTATCTGTATATACTTCCAATACTAATCTATCAAAGTCTGTTACTTGTCCAACACGAGTATCTTCAACTTTATATACAACTCTTTTTACAGGTGTATAGATAGAGTCAATAGGAATTACGCCAATTGGCATATCTTCATTTTTATTCTTTTCTGCAGAGTCGTAACCTCTTCCTTTAGAAACAGTAATTTCCATATAGAAACTTGCATTTTCTTCAACAGTTGCAATATGTAAATCTTTGTTTAAAACAATTATATCTGCATCTGTTTGAATATCAGCTCCTGTAACTTCTCCACCATTCTCAACATTAATAAAAATGGTTTTATCTTCTTCTGAGAAAGATTGTAGTCGTAACTCTTTAATATTAAGAATAATTTCAGTCACATCTTCTTTAATTCCAGCAATGGTTGAAAATTCATGTAGTACGCCTTCAATTTTTATAGCTGTGGCGGCTGCTCCTGGTAAAGATGATAATAGTAGTCTTCTTAAAGAATTTCCTAATGTAATACCATAACCTCTTTCAAGAGGTTCAACAACAAATTTACCATAGGAATTATCTTCACTGACTTCAATACATTCAATTCTAGGTTTTTCTATTTCGATCAATTCTCATACCCTCCTTTGTAACATTTCAACATTTATTTGGAGTATAGTTCAACGATTAAATGTTCTTCTAATTCTAGACCAACATCTTCTCTTTCACATACACCAAGTACTTTACCTTCTAAACTGGTTTTATCGAATTCAAGGAATGCAGGTATGTTTTTACTTGTTGCTAATTCTGCTAGTTCCTTAAATTTTGCTGAACTCTTACTTTTTTCTTTAATTGCAATCACATCATTAACTTTAACTAAGTATGATGGTATATCAACTTTTTTGCCATTAACAAGAAAATGCCCATGTTTAACAAGCTGTCTTGCTTCTGGTCGTGAATTAGCTAATCCTAGTCTACAAACTATATTATCAAGTCTGCTTTCAAGAACTTGTAACAAGTTTTCTCCTGTTACGCCTTTTTTTCTGTTAGCCATCCTGAAATACTTCCTAAATTGAGATTCCAATATGCCATAGTATCTTCTAGCTTTTTGTTTTTCACGAAGCTGAATACCATATTCACTCATTTTCTTTCTACGCTGACCATGTTGTCCCGGAGCGTATGGTCTTCTGACCATTGCACATTTATCGGTATAACATCTGTCACCTTTTAGGAATAATTTTGCGCCTTCTCGTCTGCATAATCTGCAAACTGCGTCTGTATATCTTGCCATTTTGTATTATACCTCCGTTACACTCTTCTTCTTTTAGGTGGTCTACAACCATTATGTGGGATAGGTGTTACATCTTTAATCAGTTTCACTTCTAACCCTGCTGTTTGTAATGCTCTAATAGCTGCTTCTCTACCTGAACCAGGTCCTTTTACATATACTTCTACTGTTTTAAGTCCATGCTCCATTGCTGCTTTTGCTGCAGTTTCAGCTGCTTGCTGTGCTGCAAATGGTGTGTTTTTTCTTGAGCCTCTGAAGCCTAAACCTCCAGCGCTAGCCCATGATATAGCATTTCCCTTAACATCAGTTAATGTGACAATGGTGTTATTGAAACTAGAGCGAATATGAGCTTGGCCATGTTCAATGTTCTTTTTTTCTTTTCTTTTTTTGTTTTTTTTAATCTTAGGTGCCATGTTCTACATTCCTCCTTATTTTTTCTTTCCACCAATTGCTCTCTTAGGACCTTTTCTGGTTCTAGAGTTATTTTTGGTATTCTGTCCTCTGACAGGAAGACCCATTCTGTGTCTTCTTCCTCTGTAG
>JAUUZV010000073.1 GCA_030592085.1 Clostridia bacterium
ATCGTTTTTCAGAACCTATTGATGTTTATACTGGTTCTGGTAGTGGATATACTGATATTCAAAAACTTTCAAGCGATAGATTTAGAATTGTATTTGATCAATCAGATTTTCTAATTAACCAAATCAACGGAGAGAAGCAACGATTAGTAAGAGTAGAATATATAATAGAGAAATAAAAAAATAATTATAAAAAAATTACGACTTCCTAAATAATAGTGAGTCGTCTTTTTTAGGAGAAATTAATGATTAATTGTGGAATTATGGGAACAGGTTCAATTGCAAATTGGCATGTGAAAGCTATAAGAGAAACAGGTTTAGGACAAGTAATAGGTGCTTATAGTCAAAGTAGCGATTCTCTACTTTCATTTTGTGAAAAATATATGTTAAAACCATATAAAACTTACGATGATATGTTAGCTGATAAAAGCATTCAAGTTATTTGTATTTGTACTCCTAGTGGATTACATTATGAACATATTATAAAAGCCGCAAAAGCTAAAAAACATATTGTAGTAGAAAAACCAATGGCCATATCAAGTGAACAATGTGATTTGATTATTTCAACATTAGAAAAGTACCAAGTTACCTTAGCAGTTGCATATCAATCTCGATTTAATGAAACTTTTATTAAAGTAAAAAGAGCCATTAACGAAGGTGTCTTTGGAAATATAATGTTTGCCGATGTATATATGAAATTTCACAGATCATCTGACTATTATGAAAGTAGCAAGTGGAAAGGTACATGGAAATTAGATGGTGGCGGCGCTTTGATGAATCAAGGTAGTCATGGAGTTGACTTATTACTTTATTTACTTGGTGATGTTAACTCAGTATTTGGACGATGTAAAACATTGAAACACAATATTGAAGTTGATGATACTACAGTTGCTTCTATTGAATTTAAAAACGGTGCCATTGGTGTGATTCAGGTTTCTACTAGTATTTATCCTGGGTTGCCTAGAAAGATTATGATTCATGGAGACAAAGGAAGTGTGGTTATTGAAGAAGACACTATTATTTCCTTTGAACTAAAAGAAGGTATAATTCCAGAAGATATTAAAAGTGGAGAGAATGATGATTTTAGTGCATCGGATCCATTTGATTTTACAATAGAAGGTCATATTGCAGTTTATAATAATTTCTTAAGTTGTCTTAATAATAGTGAAACACCTATTATAAATCAATATGAAGGTAGACGATCTATAGATGTAATAACTGCCATTTATAAATCAGCAAAAGAGCACAAAGAAGTATTTTTGAAATAAGATGGTTTCATCTTAGAAAGATAATGATATAATAAGATAAATGAAAAAAATAATTAAATTAGCAATTTGGATAATATGTTTGTCTGTGCTTTTGACTTCATGTAATGTGCTATCAGGTGAAATAGACAATCCTACAAAGACACCAGTACCAACTAATATACCGGTTGATACTACAATGCCAATTCCTTCTGCTAGTGCTTCACCAAGTGTTACACCATCGTTGCCACCATTACCCACAATTACACCGTCTCCAACTCCTGAACCTACTCCAATAATAAACCCTACCATAAATGATTTATACAATTATTTAAAGCATTATTTAGCAACCTATTCAGGAGACTATGGACTGTATTATTATAATCTAGAAACTACTGAGGAATTTGGAATTAGAGCCAAAGAAGAATATATAGCTGCAAGTACTTCAAAAGTACCTATTAATTTATACTTATATAAATTAGTTGCTAATGGAGAAATTGATTTAGAAACTGAAGTAGAGTATTTAGAAGAAGATCAAGAGTGGGGTACAGGTAAAATTATATTTGGAGAATTTGGTGATATATATACATTACGTGAACTTTCAGAGTTTTCTATTACATTAAGTGATAATTGTGCCATAAATATGATTATAAGAATAGTTGGAAGAGAGAACTTTATTACTTATATGAATTCCTTAGGTGCTGTTATTGATTACCATCTATATAGAACATGTCCTTATGATATGAACTTATATTTACAAGAATTACAATTATTATTTGAAGAGAATCCAGAAGTATATGGAGATATGGTTTTCTATTTAAAAAATACAATATTTAATGATTTGATTCCAAACTTATTACCAAGCACAGTTGAGATTGCTCATAAAATTGGTTCTTACTATCCTATTCCATCTTTTTCTGATGTGGGTATTATTTATACAAAAACACCATATATTCTTGCAGTAATGACTAATGAAGTTAAAGAATTTGAAGCTAATGAAATCATAAGACAAACTAGTAAGATTGTTTATGATTTTGTAACAAAAGGTACTCTTCCTGTGTTTGAAGTGAATCTAAAATCAATGATTCCTGAAAATATTTTAGAAAGTGCTAGACCATATAATTATTATCAATTTACAGAAGAGGTTATTGTTGATGGTGAAGTTACTAAATATTACTTTGATAATGATATTATTAACTTTGATGAAGGTAGTGAATATGGTAGTGATTTAGGTGTTACAACTTTTAGGGGAAATAATTATCGTGATGGTGGATCATATGGAACGGTTGATATACAAGAAGAAAAGTTAGAGATTATTTGGGACTTTGATATTGGTATTATTGTAACTCCTTCAGGAGGTTATTGGCCAGGTGTAGGATGGACAGGACAACCTTCAATTGTTAATTGGGACCCTGAAGTTTTAGCTACAATGAATGTATATGCACAATTTAAAAACACAAATTTAAAAGAAGTTATTTATGCTACATTAGATGGAAACATATATTTCTGTGATTTAGAGACGGGTGAATGGACAAGAGAACCAATAAATATGGGTTATCCAACTAAAGGAAGTGTATCAATAGATGAGCGAGGTTATCCAATATTATATACAGGTCAAGGAATCAATGAAAATGACAGCGAATTCTTAGATCCTAAATTTAGAATGTATGATTTAACAGATCAAAGTGTGATTTATTTAATTGAAGGAAATGATGAAGATGCATTGCGACGTTGGTATTCTTTTGATTCATCTGGTTTATTAGATTCAAAAAATGATACATTTTATGAGTTAGGGGAAAACGGTATTATTTATAAGATAAAACTTAATACCTCATATAATGTAAATACAGGAGAATTATCACTAGACCCAGTAATAACTAAATTTAGATATACTAATCCATTTGGCACGCGGTACGGATTTGAAAGCTCACCTGTAATTTATGACCATTACTTATATGCAACGGATAATTCTGGTATATTAATGTGTATTGATTTACAAACATTTAAGACAATGTGGATTTATTCATTAGGTGATGATACTGATTCGTCTCCTGCCCTTGAAGTAACAGAAAAAGGGGTCTATATATATGTAGCTACTGAAGTTGATAGACAAGGCGATAAGGAGAATGAAGAAGACCAATACTATCCTTCATATATAAGAAAATTTAATGCACTAACTGGTCAATTAATGTGGCAAGTTGAATATGAATGTTACTATGATAGTGTTATTAATGGAGGAGTATTAGGTTCACCAATTATTGGTAAAAATGATTTAGAAGGACTTGTTATTTACTCAATTGCAAAAACAGGTTCAAAAGGTGCTGGTTCACTTGTTGCCCTTGATAAAATTACAGGTAATGAAGTATGGGTAGATGTTTTTAATGCCTATTCATGGTCATCACCTACTGCAATATATACACCTACTGGAAAAGGCTATATACTTTTTTGTAATTCCTTTGGTCAAATGTTTTTAATAAAAGGAATTACAGGTGAAATAAAAGATACAATTTCATTGGGAGCTAATATAGAGGGAACACCAGCTGTGTATGAAGATATAGCAGTAGTTGGCTCATATGCTCAAAAGATATTTGGTATTAGAATAAAATAGATATATAAATTATTTAAGTTTACAAGGAGTGGTTATGTTTTTATTAGGAATCGATATTGGTGGAACAAAATGTGCAGTTGTGCTTGGTAAACCGCGAAACGAAATTGATCCAACAAAAGATGAAATTGATATCATTGATAAAATTAAATTTCCAACTGTTAAAGGAGTGGATTTAGTTATTTCACAATTATTTGAAGCAGTTTTAAGTATATTAAATAATCATAATTTGAAACCTTCAAATATTGCTATGATGGGAATTAATTGTGGAGGACCACTTAATTCAAAAGATGGAATAATTCTTTCTCCTCCAAATTTGATTGGATGGGTTAATATTCCAATTGTAAAAATATTTTTTGAAAAATTTGCTATTCCATGTAAATTACAAAATGATGCTAAAGCAGGAGCACTAGCTGAGTGGTTTTATGGAGCGGGTAAAGGTTATAAAAATTTAATGTTCATTACTTTTGGAACAGGTTTTGGCAGTGGACTTATACTTGATAATAAACTATATTTAGGTACAAATGATATGGCAGGAGAAGTAGGTCATCTTAGAATGGAAGACCATGGACCAGTTGGCTTTGGTAAAACAGGATCGCTAGAGGGATTTTGTTCAGGTGGTGGTATTGCTCAATTGGCAAAATCAAAAGTTCTAGAGAAATTACAATTAGGTGAAAAAGTATCATTTTGTAAGAATATGGATGAATTAGTTACCCTTAATGCTAAAATTGTGGGGGACGCAGCTGAAGCTGGAGATGCCTTAGCACTTGAAATTTATAAGATAAGTGGAACCTATCTTGGAAAAGGATTATCACTTTTTATTGACATATTAAATCCACAAGTTATAATAATCGGTAGTATCTTTGCTAGAAGCCGTGATATTTTATGGCCTCATGCAAAGAAAGTGATTGATAAAGAGACTATTTCATATGCGCGAGCAGTCTGTAAGGTAGTACCAGCCGGACTAGGAGAGCGAATAGGAGACTTAGAAGCCTTATCAATTGCAGCTTATGAATTGATGGAAGGAAAATAAACAATGAAAAAAGAGACAAAGCAAATTTTTGAAAAAATGTTTTTAGATAATCAAATACTAGAAATTTGCAGAAATGAAATAATAGTTGCCTATGAAGCTATATTAGCTTGCTATAAAAAGGGAGGAACCTTATTAGTCTGTGGTAATGGTGGCTCAGCAGCTGATGCAGAGCACATTGTAGGTGAGTTAATGAAAGGGTTCTTAAAAAAACGTCCATTACCTGAAAAAGATAAAAAAGCAATAGGTGATGATGATTTATATGATAATTTACAAGGGTCATTACCTGCAATTTCACTGGCAAGTCAAAGTTCAATTATGACAGCATTTATTAATGATGTTAAACCTGATATGGTTTATGCACAATTAGTATATGGATATCGTAATCCAAATAATTTATTATTAGGTATTACAACTTCTGGAAATTCTAGAAATATTGTTAATGCAGTTAAAATAGCTAAAGCATTTAAAATGAAGACTATTGGTTTTACTGGACAAGGTGGTGGAAGTTTAACATCCCTTTGTGATATTATGCTAAAAGTACCAGCTATTGAAACTTATAGAGTACAAGAATTAATGTTACCGGTTTATCATGTGTTATGTGCCATGGTAGAATCAGAAATATTTGACGAAGAATAGGGGTAAATTATGGAAAAAGATTTAATTTTATCAGCCATTAAGAAAACAGGTGTTGTTGCTGTTATAAGAGCAGATAATGAAGAGCAAGCATATAAAATAACTGATGCATGTTTAAAAGGTGGTATTAACTCACTGGAAATTACTTTTACAGTACCAAGAGCCCATAGAATTATCGAGAGTCTTGATAAAAAATATGGAAATGACATCTTATTGGGAGCAGGGACTGTTTTAGATAGTGAAACAGCTAGAATCGCTATTTTATCTGGAGCAAAATACATTGTTAGTCCATATTTAAATGTAGAGATGATTAAATTGTGCAATCGTTATCAAGTACCTACAATGCCAGGTGTTATGACTATTAAAGAAGTAGTAGAAGCTATGGAAGCGGGTGCAGATATTTTAAAAATATTCCCAGGTGGAGTATTTGGACCTAAATTTATTAAAGATATTAAAGGACCACTACCACAAGCTCAATTAATGCCAACTGGTGGAGTTAGTATTGATAATGTACAAGAATGGATTAAAGCAGGAGCTGTTGCCGTTGGAGCGGGAAGTGCTTTAACAAAAGGAGCAAAAACTGGTGATTACGATTTAGTTACTAAGGTGGCTAAAGAATTTATTGAAAAAATTAAAATTGCAAGGGGATAAAAATGAGTAAAGTTGTTACTTTTGGAGAAATCATGCTTCGATTGAAAGCTCCAGGACGAGAGAGATTTTTACAGACAGATAAATTTGAAGCCACTTTTGGTGGTGGAGAAGCTAACGTTGCTGTTTCATTGGCTAATTATGGTATGGATGTTAAGTATGTAACAATTTTACCTGATAACCCACTTGCCAAAGCTTGTGTGAGACAATTACGTGGTTTTGGGGTAGATGTCTCTAAAATAGTATATCAAGGCGATAGAATGGGTGTATATTTTTTAGAAGCAGGTGCAATTCAACGTCCATCTAATGTTATATATGATCGTAGCAATTCTGCAATTTCATTGGGACAGATAGGTGATATTAATTGGGATGATGTATTTGATGGAGCCACTTGGTTTCATATTACTGGAATTACACCAGCTATTAGTGACTCTGCAAGACTTTTATCATTACAAGCTTGTAAAGCTGCTAAAGAAAGAAATATTACTATCTCATGTGATTTTAATTATCGAAATAAACTATGGAACTATGGATTATCAGCTACAGATGTAATGCCAGAACTTGTTTCATATGTTAATGTGGGTATTGCAAATGAAGAAGATTGTCAAAAATCACTGGGGATTTCTAATGATTCAGATGTAGAAAGCGGTAAATTAGACGTTGGTAAATATGAAGCATTATCTAATAAGGTATTAGCACAATTTCCAAATATGGATATTATGGCCATAACATTAAGAGAAAGCAAATCTGCAGATCATAATGGTTGGAAAGCGTGTATTAATGACAAATCACAATTTTATGTAAGTAAATCTTATGACATTACCCATATGATAGATAGAGTAGGTGGAGGAGATTCTTTTGCAGCTGGATTAATCTATGGATTAACCCATTTTAAAAAAATAGAAAAAGCGTTAAATTACGCAGTTGCTGCTAGTTGTTTAAAACATACAATCATGGGAGATTTTAACAGAGTTAGTGTAGATGAAGTAACTAAATTAATGACTGGGGATGGCTCTGGGCGAGTGCAACGATAAAAAAGGAGATCCTACTTTAACACAGGATTTTTTATGAGAAAATTATTATTTACAATATTTCCAAAAACAATAATGCAGATTCTGTTTTTCAGAGCATTTGGTAAGTTTTTTAATTTAAAAAACCCAAAGACTTTTTATGAAAAATTGTTATGGTTAAATTATAATAAACAATCAGCTCTAAAAACACAATGTGCTGATAAATATACTGTTAGAGAATATATTATTGAAAAAGGATATAAAGAATATTTAATTGAATTATATTCAGTTACTAGCAATGTTAAAACTATTCCATATAATAGTTTTCCTTCTCAATTCATTCTTAAATGTAATCATGGGGCAAATTATAATATTACCTGTTTTGATAAATCGACATTTGATACTTATAAAACTAACAAAATTTTAGCAAAGTGGCTAAAGACTGATTTTTCTAAACAATATGGAGAATTACACTATCGTTTTATTTCAAGAAAAATTATTTGTGAAAAATATCTAGGAGTCGATTTATTAGATTATAAGGTATATTGCTTTAATGGGAATCCTGTATATATAATGGTTTGTACAAACAGACAGTATGGACCACCTAATTTTTATTTCTATACTAAAGACTGGGAATATAAACATTTTCTAAAAGAAGATTTACCTAATCCGCATTTAAAAAAACCAATTCTTTTAAAAGACTTACTAAAATTTTGTACCGATATATCAAAACCATTTTCTTTTGTTAGAGTTGATTGTTATTTAATAAATAATAAAATAATATTTGGTGAAATGACTTTTACTCCATCAGCATTTTTGGATAGACAGACTAAAAAAGAGGTTAACTTACATTTGGGGCAATTACTTGATTTAAAAAACATTTTTATATGTTAAGCCAGTCTCCCATTATCTTATTATATTTATCTGGTACACACGAAGCTAATCCAGCATTAGGAAAGAAAGAGAGTTCACCAATATATAGTTTCCCATAGGATATATAAAAATCTACTCTGATAAAAGGTAGTTCCTTTGATAGATTATTTCCAATAGTAATCATTTCTTGTAAAAATTTAGGTTTTTCAACGTTGTCAGTTTCATAGTTTTTATAGCGAAAAGGCATCTTCTTAAAAGAGGGAGTATAGGGTGTAACAGCTATTTTTCCATCACTTGTACGACCACTAATAACGTGAATTATTTTACATTGCCCATGAAAAAAACTAAATTTATAATCTGTTAAATTACCATTTTCTTTATCGCTTATATATTCTTCACAAATGATTAAACGTTTAATATTTTTATAAACCCATTCTCTGGCATGATAATAATGATTCATAAACATCCATTTATCTAATTGTTTGATTGTATCATTAATATTTAGAGTTTTTTTATCTTTTACAATTATATTAAAACCACAGCCATGATTACACTTTAATACAAATTGATTTGGCAACTTTGAAAAGTTTATATCACTAGCTTGTTTATATACACCTAGTAATGGAACAACATACTGGCCTAACCCTTTTTTTGTTAAATAGTCTTTAATCAAATATTTATCTGACATGGTAATCATTAATGGATTTCTATAATTAAGAATAAATGAAATCATTTTTTCATCAAAACTCACAGCTTTTTTAATATTTGGGAATTTTTTATAATAAAATAAAAACCGCAAAGATAAATAAATTTTTGAAGGAATAAATGCAAAATATTTTTTAGGAATTTTTCTTAGTAATCTCATCTATATTTAACCAGCTTCCTAACATTTCATTGTATTCATCAGGTTCACAAGGGGACAAACCTGCATCTGGGAAAAAGGATAATTCACCAATAAGTAATTTATTATCTACAATATAAAAGTCGACTCTCATAAAAGGGATTATTGATGATAAATCTTCAGCTACTTTAATCATTTGATCATAACAAATAGGTTTATCAAAGTTTCTATTACTTCGCTCATATTTCTTTTTTAAATTAAGTAAATTCCAGTGTTTATCATATACATCAACTTTTAAACCACATGATAAATTTCTAGAAGAGCAAACAAATGTGGCTTTTGCCTGTCCATGAAAACAGAAAATTTTATAATCAATTAATTCACCATTATCACTATTTTCTAAGTATTTTTCACAAATAATTTTCCTATCAATATCTTTATAAACCCATTCTCTAGCTTCGTAATAAAAATTACTATTAAGCCATATAGTCAGTTGCTTTTTTATTTTATTAATATCAATTGAAATATTATCTTTAACGATTATATTATAACCACAGCCATGATTAGCTTTTAATACAAATTGATTAGGTAGTTTTTTAAAGTTTATATCATCTACTTTATCAAAAACTCCATATAAAGGTATTAAAAGTGACTCATAACCTTTGTCAATAAGGTATTGTCTTACTAAAAACTTATCAGCCATAATTGGCATGTCGTGATGTCGATAATATATCATATACATAAGAATTTTTTCATCAAATGTAGGAGCATTTTTTAAATCAGGCCATTTTTTGTAATATAAATAGTACCTAAGTATTAAATAAGGTTTTATAGGAAGTATAAATAATATTTTCTTTATAATACTACGTATGAATATTTTCAAAATTTAACCAACTTCCATATTCATCATTCTTAGCACTAGGCGCTCTCATAACCAGACCAGCTCCAGGGAAGAAAGTTAATTCTCCTAAAATTAATTGATTATTTACTACATATAAATCAACTCGTAAAAAAGGAAAATCACTTGAAATATCTTCAGCCATAGCTATCATTTCATTAAAACAACTTGGTTTAGGAATTCCTTTATTACCAATATATTTTTTATGTACAGGTGTAGTAATGGTTAATAGATTCCAATCTCTATCATATGGTTCTAGTTTCATCCCCTTTTCTGAATGACGATTGTACATAACGTATATTTTTTTTACAATACCTTGACTGCATGTTATTTTATAATCAATTAATTCTTCATAATCTTCATTTTCCAAATATTTTTCACAAATGATTTTTCTATCAATCTCTTTATAAACCCATTCTCTAGCATAGTAGAA